>NZ_JBHWKU010000013.1:0-229635 GCF_042730645.1 Streptomyces sp. NPDC059906 | reverse complement strand
CCACCCCCGCCAGCCACCACCGCCGGGAGGCCCTGCACCCCGGCGCCTGGTGGCTCTGGGCCCTCGCCCTCGGCACCGCCGCCACCCGCACCACCAACCCCCTCCTCCTGGCCCTCCTCGTCACCGTCTCCGCCTACGTCGTCATCACCCGCCGCCCCCACGCCCCCTGGTCCCGCTCCTACGGCGCCTTCGTCAAACTCGCCCTCGCCGTCCTCCTCATCCGCCTCCTCTTCACCACCCTCCTCGGCTCCCCCATCCCCGGCACCCACACCCTCCTCACGCTCCCCGAAGTCCCCCTCCCCGACTGGGCGCAGGGCATCCGCCTCGGCGGCCGGGTCACCGCGGAGGGCCTCGCCTTCGCGCTGTACGACGCCATGAAGCTGGCGACCCTCCTCATCTGCGTCGGCGCCGCGAACGCCCTCGCCAACCCCTCCCGCCTCCTCAAGTCCCTACCCGGCGCCCTGTACGAGATGGGCGTCGCCGTCGTCGTGGCCCTCACCTTCGCACCGAACCTCATCGCGGACGTCCAGCGCCTGCGCGCCGCCCGCCGCCTGCGCGGCCGCCCGGACCGGGGCATGCGGGGCCTGCTCCAGGTGGGGCTCCCCGTCCTGGAGGGCGCCCTGGAACGCTCCGTCGCCCTCGCCGCCGCGATGGACGCCCGCGGCTACGGCCGTACCGCACGAGTACCGGCCCCCGTCCGCCGTACCACCGCCGCCCTCACCCTCGGTGGCCTGCTCGGCGTCTGCGCGGGGACGTACGGACTGCTGACCGCCGCGGGCGGCACGTACGGCATCCCCGTACTCCTGGCCGGTGTCGCCGCCGCCGTCGCGGGCCTGTGGCTCGGCGGCCGGCGCACGGTCCGCACCCGGTACCGCCCCGACCGCTGGGACGCCCGCGCCTGGCTGGTCACCGCGTCCGGCGCGACGGTCGCCGCCCTGCTCTTCCTCGCCGCCGCCCGCGATCCGGCGGCGCTGCACCCGGGCGTGGTCCCGCTGGAGGCCCCGACCCTCCCCCTGTGGCCGGCGGCGGCCGTACTGATCGGCCTGCTCCCGGCGTTCGTCGCCCCCGCACCCGAGACCGCCGTTCGGGCCACCGTGAAGGAGCCGTCGTGATCCGCTTCGAGGACGTGTCGGTCACGTACGACGGCGCCGCCGAACCCACCGTCCGGGCCGTGGACTTCGAGGTCCCGGAGGGCGAACTCGTTCTGCTCGCCGGCCCCTCCGGCGTCGGCAAGTCCACCGTGCTCGGCGCGGTCGGCGGCCTGGTCCCGCACTTCACCGGCGGCACCCTGCGCGGCCGGGTCACCGTGGCCGGCCGCGACACCCGCACCCACAAGCCGCGCGAACTCGCCGACGTGGTCGGCACGGTCGGCCAGGACCCGCTCTCCCACTTCGTGACGGACACCGTCGAGGACGAACTGGCCTACGGCATGGAGTCGTTGGGGCTTCCCCCCGACGTGATGCGCCGCCGCGTCGAGGAGACCCTCGACCTCCTGGGCCTCTCCGACCTGCGCTCCCGCCCCATCGCCACCCTCTCCGGCGGCCAGCAGCAGCGGGTCGCCATCGGCTCGGTCCTCACCCCGCACCCGGAGGTCCTGGTCCTGGACGAGCCGACCTCCGCGCTTGACCCCGCCGCCGCCGAGGAGGTCCTGGCCGTCCTCCAGCGCCTGGTCCACGACCTCGGTACGACGGTCCTGATGGCCGAGCACCGCCTGGAGCGGGTGATCCAGTACGCCGACCAGGTCGTCCTGCTCCCGGCGCCCGGCGAGGCCCCGCTCATCGGCGCCCCGGCGGAGGTGATGACGGTGTCCCCGGTGTACCCGCCAGTGGTGGGCCTGGGCAGGCTGGCGGGCTGGTCCCCGCTGCCGCTGACGATCCGGGACGCCCGCCGCCGGGCCGCTCCGCTGCGCGAACGCCTGGCCGGCCGGGAGATCCCGGACCACACCCCGCCGCCGTCCGCCCCGCTCCCGGCGCCACCCGCCCCGCGCCCCGTCCCCTCCCGTTGGCGCCGCCGCGGGAAGCCGCAGGAGAAGTCCTCGTCCCCCGCCCCGTACGCCGCCGAGGTCCACTCCCTCGCCGTCCGCCGCGACCGCGTCCAGGCCCTGCGCCACGTGGACCTGACGGTCTCCCCCGGCGAGACGGTCGCCCTGATGGGCCGCAACGGCGCCGGAAAGTCGACCCTGCTGTCGGCGATGGTCGGCCTGGTCGAGCCGTCGTCCGGTTCGGTCCGGGCCGGGGACGCGGTACCGCACCGTACGGCCCCCCGCGACCTCGTACGCCGGGTCGGCCTGGTCCCGCAGGAGCCGCGCGACCTGCTGTACGCCGACACGGTCGCCGCCGAGTGCGCGGCCGCCGACCGGGACGCGGACGCGGCCCCGGGCACCTGCCGCGCGCTGCTGTCGGAGCTGCTCCCCGGCATCACGGACGACACCCACCCCCGCGACCTCTCGGAGGGCCAGCGCCTCACCCTGGCCCTGTCCGTCGTCCTGACCGCCCGACCTCCCCTCCTCCTCCTGGACGAGCCGACCCGCGGCCTGGACTACGCGGCGAAGGCCCGCCTGGCCGGCATCCTGCGCGGCCTGGCCGCCGAGGGCCACGCGATCGTGCTGGCCACGCACGACGTGGAACTGGCCGCCGAGCTGGCCCACCGGGTGGTGCTCCTCGCCGAGGGCGAGGTGATCGCCGACGGCCCGGCGGCGGACGTGGTGGTGGCCTCCCCGTCCTACGCCCCGCAGGTCGCGAAGGTACTGGCGCCGAGGAAGTGGCTGACGGTCGCGCAGGTACGGGAGGCCCTGGCATGACCGGCGGCACCGCTCCCCAGCGCCAGGCCCGCGCCGTGCGCCTGGGCCCGCGCTCGGTCGCCACGCTGATTATGGTCAGCGCGGTGGGCGTGGCGGGCTTCGGGTGGCCCTTCCTGGCCCCGCCGGACGCGTCGCTGAACGCGCACGCGCAGGACGCGCCGTGGCTGTTCGCGGGTCTGCTGGTGCTGCTGGTGGCGGTGGTGGCGGCGACGATCTCGGAGTCGGGTCTCGGCCCCAAGGCGGTGGCGATGCTCGGCGTCCTTGCGGCGGCGGGCGCGGCCCTGCGCCCCATCGGCGCGGGGACGGCCGGCCTGGAGCCGATGTTCTTCCTCATGGTCCTCAGCGGCCGGGTCCTGGGCCCCGGCTTCGGCTTCGTCCTCGGCTCCGTCACGATGTTCGCGTCCGCGCTGCTCACGGGCGGGGTCGGTCCGTGGATGCCGTTCCAGATGCTGGCGATGGGCTGGTTCACGATGGGCGCGGGCCTGCTCCCGGGCCCCGACCGTCTGCGTGGCCGCGCGGAGCTCCTGCTGCTGGCGGCGTACGGCTTCCTGGCGGCCTTCGCCTACGGCACGGTGATGAACCTGGCGGGCTGGACCTTCATGAACACCCTCGCCTCGAACATCGCCTTCGACCCGGACGCGTCGATCGCGGACAACCTGGCCCGCTTCCTCGCCTACTGCCTCGCCACGTCGCTCGGCTGGGACGGCGGCCGCGCCGCCATGACGGTCGTCCTGACCCTGGCCCTCGGCACCCCGGTCCTGAAGGCACTGCGCCGCGCGACCCGCAGGGCGGCCTTCGAGACACCGGTCACGTTCGAGCAGACTCCGAGCAGGCCGCCGAGGTGAGCCGCCCCACGTGAGCCGCTTCACCTACGAAGCGGCTTCGTAGCCGGGCGCCGACCGGGGGACGGGCCGTACGGCCCCGGAGTGCCGCTCCCGCCACCCGCGCCTACGACCCCGCTTAGCAAAAGGGACGATTGCGGACGACCGGCCCGCCTGTTTCTCTGAACCGGTCGCCAGGCGCCGACGCCCTCCCGGGCAGCGGCGCCGACGCATGCCGGGCCGGTGTGCGCCGACGCCCCTGTCGCCGAAGAAAGGCCCTCCGTTGACCGCCGCTTCCCTCCTCCGTTCCGTCGCCACCCCGAAGAAGGCCCTCGCGGGTGCCGCCCTGGCCGCGGCCACCTGCGGCTCACTGATCGCCGCCGGGCCCGCCCAGGCCGCGACCCCGGCCTCATCGGCCCAGGCGACCGCGAAGAAGATGATCGGCGACTCGGCCGAGTACCAGTGCTTCTCGAAGATCGTCGACCACGAGAGCGACTGGAACATCCACGCCACCAACGCCTCCAGCGGCGCGTACGGCCTGGTCCAGGCCCTGCCGGGCTCGAAGATGGCCTCGGCGGGCGACGACTGGAAGACCAACGCGGCCACCCAGATCGAGTGGGGCCTGGACTACATGAAGGACCGCTACGGCAGCGCCTGCGACGCCTGGTCCTTCTGGCAGTCCAACGGCTGGTACTGACCCGGCCCCACTCCCCCGCGCCGAAGGCGGCACGCCCCGCCCCCGGGGCCCGCCGCCTTCGCACGTCCGACCCCGGGCCCGACCCCGCCCGGGGCATGCCTTCACACGTCGGCTCCTCCTGGGCTCTCCCACTGCGCCCGGCTGACCCCGTCGGCGTCCGGCACTACGGCGCACCGGTCGCCCATCACTCTGTCCGCCAGCATGCATGAGAACCCGGCACCCGTGACCTCCGAGAGGGTGTCCGCGCCACCGGGGTAGGCCCGATAGAGCAACTCTCCAGGCAGCAGCGGGGCCGCGAAGGCAGTGAAGTCGTCCTCCAACAGCTCAGGCCCGGGTTGCAACGGCGGATCAGTAGCCAGGCAAACCAGTGAACGCGGCCGCATGAGGCGAGCCAGCTCGGCCACGTTCTCCCGAGTCACGCGGAACCATCGGCACCCGCAGGCACCGTACGCCCAGCGCTCACACAACAAGGTGAAGCGCTCGGAGACCTCGGACACCGTCTCCCAGAACCTCTCGTCCGCTGTGGCACCGACGGGATTCGAGATCACGGTGGGCTCAGGTTTTCCGTCGCGCCACCGAAGAACAGCGTCTTGGTAACCGAGGTCTGCTAGCTCGGCGGCTACCGCCCGCGTCGTGTAGAGGTGTACAGCCCCGTCCCATCCCGACTCGATCTGAAGCTGCCCGGGAACGGAAAGCTGACAATAGGGCCCGCGCCCGGCCGCCATTCCCTCGACAAGGTCAATCGCTTGCGAGAAGGGGACCTGCGCGCCATTGCGAAGGCCGAGATGCCTGTCGGGAAGGGCCGCATTCACCAGGAGCCCGCCGACCTCCAGGAAGTCGAAGCCGCTCTTCGTGATCACCACTCCAAGCACCTGCTGCAGTGCCGCAGCATACGAACGCCAGGCACCTGCGTCTGCCAACTCCTCTCGCACTCGCTCACTGCGAGGACTGATGATCAACTCCCTGTTCATTTCGCCAACCATTTCAGCCCCCTCAGCTCCCCCTTGGGCCCGATGTCCAGCCCGTAGGTTCCATCCCGAGCCGAGTCCTTGGTCGACTGGAAGGGATTGCGGAAATTCGCTCCCTTGAACACGGCATCCTTGTTGTGACCGGTCCGGTCGAAGGTGATGTACCGAGGCTGACCGCCTCCCGCTTTCTTGTTCTCCCAGATAGCGGTCTTACCTGCGGACACCTGCTTGGTCTTCGTGTACCCCAAGTTCTTGGCGATGTCGTCGGCTTGCGCGCGTGTCAGCGCGTTGGTATTGCAGTTGTTGTTGTGAACGAGGGCCGAAGCCTCGCCCGCCAGTACATAGTACGTGTGCTACGCGAAGCCTTTGACCTGCCTTTTCGCAGGTCAAAGTGCGGTCTGCTGGTCCGGTGAGGTGCGTGGGTGTCCGTGGTTGTGCGGGGTTGTTGCCGTCGCTACTGCCGTCAGATGGTTCAGCCCAGGTACGGCTTCTCGCGCTGTTCCCGGAAGTGTTGGAGCCTGAGTCGTTGGGTGTGGTGCATCGGCAACTGCTCGATCTCTTCAGGCAGTACGAACCGGAGTTCGGTGGACTCGTCGGAGATTGCCAGTTGGCCGCCGGTGATGCGGGCGGTGAAGCAGACGTTGAACTGTCGCCGGACCTCGCCGTCGGTGTAGGCGATGATGTGTTTCGGGTCGGTGTAGGTGCCGACCAGGCCAGTGATCTCGACGTCGAGGCCGGTCTCCTCTTTGACCTCGCGGACGGCTGTGCCTGGCAGGGAGTCGGTGAGGTCCATTCCGCCTCCGGGCAGGGCCCACAGGTCGTTGTCACGGCGGCGCTGGAGAAGGATGCGCCCCTGGTCGTCGGTAACGACGGCGGATGCGGCGACGACCATGCTGTTCGGCTTGGGCGCTTCCGGGTCGTCGTAGTACTCGGTGCGGGCCACGGTCAGCCTTCCTCTCGTACGGGGGTCGCGGTCGCCCACACGGCGTCGAAGCTGTCGGCGTAGGTGTCGAACATGCCGCCCGTCTCATGTCGGCGAAGATGCCATACGGGGGCGGCGTAGGCGTTGACGCCCCAGACGTGCGCGTTGACGAGTTGCTGGCCGTCGGCACGGTAGAGGGAGTTGTAGAGCGTGGTGCCGTGGGTGCGGACTTCGATGCCTGGGGCGTCGGCGAGCGGCCGGTAGTGCATAAGCGCGAGGCGGCAGCGGGATTCGATGCCGTGGCCGAACCGCTCCTCCTTGCCGCGGGCTTGGACGGTGTCGCTGTCGGCGTCCCCGATCGCGATGCGGACGGTGCAGCCTTCGGCGGCGCGTTCGGAGAGGAGTTCGTTCAACCGCGGGTACGCCTCGTGGAGGAAGACGGCCGCATAGACGAGGATGTCGATCCGTTCCCGAGCCTGGGCCATCAGGTCGGTGAACGTCGAAACGGGGAGGTCAGCCCGCTGCTCGTAGAGCGCCACCAGTTCAGGGCTGATGGCGCGGGCGGGGCGGGCCTGGCGGAGCGCCGGCCAGAGTGCGTGCACGTCTTCTCCCAGGGCCTTGGCCGCCTGGAGGGCGGTGGCACGGCGTGGGATACGCCCGAGGTTCACCCAGCGCTCGACCGACTTGGGGTCGACCTCGACCTGCTGAGCGAGTGCGGCGTACGTCCAGCCTCCCGCCGCCATGACGGCTCGTAGTCTCTCGTTCGGCACGAGTCTCCCCCTTCGTCTCAGGACGGCACCAGGGACGTTCTACACGGTGCGGGACGTCCCGGAGTGGGGTTTGGTGGAGGTTCCTTCGTCCCGGTGACCGGCGTGAGGATCGGTGCCGACCCTGCGGCACCAACAGGCCCAGGGGCACGCATCAACGCCGCCGAGGAGCGTCACCGTGCGAATGAGCCCCACCCCATGTGTTCCCGCCCTGCGACTGGACGCCCGGTCCCGCGCCGCCTCGCCGGGGTGGTCACGATGACGGCCCCCACCCCCGATGCCGACAGGCACACCGCCTCACCCGATGCCGGCGCCCTGGTGGTCGACCGACGAAACGGCGAGGTGGGCGTGGTGATGGGGCACGTGGGGACGTACGTGCAGCTTCGGCCGCCGCGCGGTGGCCGGGAGTGGGACGTGCCGCCCGAGGATGTACGTATGCCGACTCCGACGGAGGAGCTGAGCGCGAAGGTGGCCGTGGCCAACCGAAGGTGGGGACGGTGACCCCTCGCTCGGTCCTGCGCTACGAGACCTGGACGCTCCGGCCCGACCGCGAGCCGGACGCGGAGCCGGTCCTGTACGCGATGCAGTGCGCCGTGGACGGAGAGACCTCGCCGACAAGCGAGGACTTCACCGAACCGCAGGACTGGGTCCTGCGGCACTGCGGCCAGAACCCGTCCCACCACAACTACCGGGAGATCATCACCCGCCCCTGGCGGACCTGGCGGCGGACGTGACCCGTCCCGCTCGCTCATGAGCCGCACCGCACTGACCTACCCAACTCCCGTCCCTGCCGGGCATGGCCGATCGAGGCTCCTCCTCCTCGTCAGCCCTGGCAGGGGCGGGCCCTTGCGTGCGTGCCGTGCCCATGGCCATGAGGTTCTGGCCTCAGCCGCAGAAGGTCAGCCACGACGGCGGGCGCGCCGACCGATCACCCGTCATCCGCCTGACCGGCCACACCACCACCGTCGACACGGCGACGGGTGAGGTACTGCGCTCCTACACCACGTCCGCCGAACCGACGGGGAGCCTGCTCACCACTTGCGGCAACCGCCGAGCCTCCCGCTGCCCCGCCTGCTCCCGCATCTACCTGCCGACACCTACCACCTCTTCCGCGCCGGCCTCTCCGGCGGCAAGAACGTCCCCGACACCGTACGCACCCACCCCCGCGTCTTCGCCACCCTCACCCCTCCGTCCTTCGGCCCCGTCCACAACCGCCCCACTACGCCCGGCGGCGACATCCGGCCCTGCCGCTGCCGCAAGCTCCACGAACCCACGGACCCCCTGATCGGCACGCCGCTGAATCCGACGACGTACGACTACACGGGCGCGGTCCTCTTCAACGCCCACGCCTCCGCACTGTGGGCCCGCTTCACCACCTACCTGCGCCGCGAGATCGCCGCCCGGCTCGGCATGACCCAGAAGGCCGCCCACGCGGTCCTGCGGGTCTCCTTCGCCAAGGTCGCCGAGTACCAACAGCGCGGTCTGGTCCACTTCCACGCCGTGATCCGGCTCGACGGCCCGGACGGCACCAGTCAGCCCCCGCCGCCGTACGCCACCGTCGCCGTACTCGCCGACGCCGTACGCGCCGCCGCCGCACGGGTCCGCGTCGGGGTCGTGTCGGATGCGGTCGGGGAACGCGAACTCGGCTGGGGCGAACAGCTCGACGTACGCGAGATCGCCGCCTTCGGCGCTGACGCCGAGTTCACCGACCAGGCCGTGGCCGCCTACGTGGCGAAGTACGCCACCAAGTCCGCCGACACCTCCGGCACCCTCGACCGCGCCCTGTTCTGCCGCCCCTGCCAAGGACGCGGCGCCACCCTCCTGCCCCACGGAACCCCGCTCCCGTGCGCCGCCTGCGACGGCACCGGACAGGCCCACCCGCTGCCGCGCCTCGCGGTCGCCCGCCACGTGCGGCAGATGATCCGCACCTGCTGGGAGCTGGGCAGACTGCCGGAGTTCGCCGACCTCAAGCTCTGGAGGTGGGCGCACATGCTCGGCTTCCGGGTTCCACTTCTCCACCAAGTCCCGCAACTACTCCACCACTCTCGGCGCGCTGCGCGACACCCGCCGCGCCTGGCGCACCGAACAGGCCCGCGCCCACGCCGGCCTGCCCGAGCACGACCCGAACACCACCCTCGTCGTCGGACATTGGGCCTACCTCGGCACCGGTTACAGCCCCGGCGCCGCGCTCCTCGCCGCCCACGTCTGGCACCGCCGGGAACTGGAGCGCCGGTTCATCGCCGAAGGGGGCTGCGGATGAACGCGCAAGAACCCGCCCCGACCCGGCGGGGGCCGAGCACGCCGGAAGAGCTGCTGACGGTCCCCCAGGTCATGGAACGCCTCCAGCTCGGCCGCTCCGCCGTCTACGACCTACTCCGCACCCGCCAGCTCGCCTCGATCACCCTCGGCCGCGCCCGTCGCATCCCCACCCACACGCTCGCCGACTTCATCCACACCCGCCTCGAACAGGAAGCCGCCGCCTGATGACCACGCCCCGCGACACCCCCGCCTCCCGCCGAACCCGCGCCAACGGCGACGGAACCGTCTACCAGCGCAAGGACAGCCGCTGGGAAGCCGCCGGATACGTCCTCGCCCCTGGCAACACCCGCCGCCGCGTCCGCGTCTACGGCAGCACCCGCAAGGAAGCACTGGCCAAGCTCACCGAGAAGATCGCCACCAGCAATCGTGGTCTCCCCGTGCCCTCCGCACAGGGCAGCGTCGGCGCGTACCTGACGTACTGGCTCGATGCCGTTGCCGTCCACCACCTCCGCGAGAACACCCACACCCGCTACACCGCCTGCGTCAACCGGTACCTCGTCCCCGGCCTGGGCAAGAAGAAGCTCGCCAAGCTCTCTGCAAAGGACGTTCACACCTGGCTCAACCAGCTCCGCACCACCTGCCAGTGCTGCGCGCGCGGCATCGATGCGGGGCGTGATGAGCCCCGTTGCTGCGCCGTCGGAACGTGCTGCTCCAAGCGGCTCTCTCCGCTGACGCTGACCTACATCCACTCCGTACTCAAGTCCGCACTCGAACACGCCGTGCGCGAGGAGGAGATCCCTCGCAACGTGGCCCGTAACGTCCGCACCGGAGCACCTCGACCCCGACGCTTCGAACCCCTTACCGCCGACGAAGCCCGCCAGTTCCTCACAGCCGCGCGCGGGCACCGGCTCCATGCCCTGTTCGAACTGGCGCTCCACACCGGACTCCGCAAAGGCGAACTCCTCGGCCTCCGCTGGGAAGACCTCGACGTCGACCGGGGCGCGGCTGCCGTCCGCCGCACCTTGCAGCGCACGAGCACAGGCGGACTCACCACGTTGCCCACGAAGACCCGAGCCTCCGAGCGCCGCATCGCCCTCCCCGCCCGCTGCCTCCAGTCGCTGAAGCACCACCACGAACAGCAGCAGCGGGAGCATGAGGCCGCAGGCACCACGTGGCAGCACAACGGGCACGTGTTCACCACGCCGCAGGGCAGGCCTATCGACCCGACCAACCTCACCCGCACCTTCACGACGCTCCTCCGCAAGGCCGGCCTCCGCCGCATCCGCTTCCACGACCTCCGCCACTCCACCGCCACCCTGCTCCTGGAACAGGGAGTCGAACTCGTCGTGATCAAGGAACTCCTCGGCCACGCCCACATCGGCGTCACCGCCACCGTCCACGCCCACGTCCGGCTCCGCCTCCAGCGCGACGCCATCGACACCCTCAGCACCGCCCTTGACGGTTCTGTCAGCGACGAGTCGACCCGCGACGACGGCGACGACCCGCCGCCGCTGTGCGGAGCCACCGTCCACTGACGTTGCCGTCAACTACTGCCGTCACGCACCGCAGAAGCCCCGCCAGGACGCACCTGACGGGGCTTCAATTTTGCTACTGCTATCCAGCGCGAGGGTTGCGGGATCGGGCAGCGAGGCTACACCTCACCCTCCAGCCAACGTTCAAATGGCGCGACCTCCGACAGTTCGGAATTGATCACCTTCAACCCTCTGGCGAAGTCTTCGGTCAATTTCGAGAGCATCGCGACGAGCTCACTCTGTGCAATGCTCTCGCGGTCCGGGTTTGGAACCCAATTGGTCCGCGAATCGCAGTGAATCATCACGAGATCCCCGCTTGGGCGGAAAGTCAAAGTCCTCTCGATACCTTGCGAGTAGAGGTCCACTTCGACCTCGCGACGGTCGCGCACACCCGCCAGCAGCGACGGGAGCTGCTCCATGAAGGCAGACAAGTCATACCCGACATCGAGCGGCCACTCGTCACTCCCGAAGCCGCCAATGTGAAACCTGCCGCCCCCAGCATCAGAGAGGGCGCTGCACGCCTCCATGACGAGGGTTTCGTAATCGTCACCTTGCTCCAGACTCGCTGAAGCAGGAGCCGCAGCACCAGACGGTACGGCCGCATTGAACGACACAGAGAAGCTCATCTCTCCAGCCTCCTAGTTCGGACCAATGATCGGGAATCCCGTCTTGTACAGCCCATTTGGACTCGGGACGATGGTAGCCGCCCGCGCTTGGACGATACTCCCATCCGGCATAATCACCTGCCCCAACCCGTCAGGAATGCGCACCGACCTGGGCCCGGCTCCTTCGACATGGAGCCCCTTCAAGAACTTCGCGGCGGCGTCATTATCCAACCACTGACCTTGCTGATTCCCGGTGCTGCGAGCGCGATCGGCCAAGGCCTTCGTGTTCTTCGCTCCGGCGCCATGAGTCTTGAATGTATGACCCCACGTTTTCACGCTGTTGGCGGCCCAGTTCACGCAACCATTGCTGTTGTGAACCAGGACCGGAGTGGCCCCCGCCAGTACATAGTACGTGTGCAGATCCGAGACACTGAGGTTGTACATGTCGGTCGAGCCAGGGCGGTTCCTGACATCGGTGACCGAGACGTGGGTGTCCGCGGCGGTGTTGAGCAGGTGCCCCGATTGCAGGTCGGCGGCTCGCACCCAGGCATGGAGTGTGTCGTCCCAGAAGGGGTGGCGAGAGGTCGCCTGAATCGTCGACGTTTCGCCGTCGGCGGTGCGCACGGTGACATCAACGAGGTCGTTGTCGCGGTGCACGATGAGTGCCATGACCGTTCTCGAACCCTCGCGGGCACCGGTGCGGGGGTCGCCCGTGGCGACCTTGTCACCCTCCTCTATCTCTCCGATGGGTTTGGTCTCTCCGGACTCCAGCAGAACCGGCGTAGCGGGGTCGAAGCTGCATGCCTCCCTGAGCAGCAGAGCGACCGCGCTCTCCTCGGCTTCCGCGGCCACGGAGCGTGAAGCCCCGCGGGCCGAAAGAGACTTGCCGACGGATCCGAAGGCCATGGTGGCCACGGTGATGATGTCGGAGACGATCGCTTCACCGCAGTCGCCTCGACCAGTAAGGCAGTGCCAGGTGGCTTTCACGCCCCACGGGTCGTTCGCGCTGCTGTGCGGGTCGGTCAGCACACCGGCGCGTGCCGCCGTGTCACAGAAGCCCTGTACCTGGGCTGTGGATGTCCTGTTGTAGCACTTGCGATCCGCCCACTTGGTCAGCATCTGGTTGTACGTGGCGGATTCGGGGTAGCCGCCGGCGAGTCCCATGGCACGGAGTTCCTTCTCCGCAGGAATCCGGATCCCGTCGACGATCGGCTGACCGTCGCCCGCGTACGTCGTGGAGGTGGTGTTGGTTCCGCCTGTGTCAGCCGTTCCACCATCGCTGTCCGGGACCTGGTGTTGATCGGTGATACCGCCGTTCCCGCCGGGCCCGCACTCCCTCCAGCCGCCCTCGCAGGCGGCCAGCCTGGTACCGGTGGGGTCGGACAGGGTGGTGGGGTTGTTCGCGGCGTAGCTGTAGCCGTTGAGTGTCTGTGCCTTGTCGGCTTCGAGCAGGGGGTCGACACTGACGAACTGACCGATGCTCGGGTCATATTCACGGGCGTCGACGTGGGTGAGGCCGGTGTTGGTGTCCCGGGTCTTGCCGAGGAAGCCCTTGTCGTCGGGCCAGGGCCCGTACTGCGTCTTTCCCCGGTCCTCGCCGAAGGGCGTGGTGTAGCGCTTGCTGAGCTGCTGGTCGGCTCGGTCGACACTTAGGGTCGAGGTGCCATGGTGGTCTCCGACGAGGAAGGTGACCTTGTCCGTGCCGGTCTGGTTGGAGCGCATGGCCGCGGTGAGGTCGGCGGCCGCATAGTAGCGCTGGGCCCAGGTGGTGCCGTTGGGCCGGAGGTGGAGTTCGGTGGCGCCGGCGTAGAGGACACGTTCGCCGTTCTCTGCGGCTCGGACGAGCAGGGCGCCGTCGGCACCATAGACGTAGTCGGTGGACTGGTCGTCCTCGGTGAGGCGGGTGAGCCTGCCCTCCTCGGACCAGGTCAGGTTCTGTTGAGTGTCCGCGGCGACGCCCGGACGTGCGGTGGTGTTGCCGAGGGTGTCGTAGGTGTAGGTGCGCTCGGGCGCGGCACAGTCGGTCATGGTGGTGCCGGACAGCGTGTGGGGCTGGTCCGTGTTGGTATAGCAGTAGGTGGTCTTGGTCGACGTGCCGTCGGTGTGCTCCGTCTCCGTGGTGCGTTGGCCGGCGGCGTTGTAGGTGTAGCTGGTCCAGTACGGTGCCGGTCCCGACAGCGAGTCGGCGCCGGGTGCGTCGGCACATTTCTGGGAGGCGGGGGTCCAGGCCTCGGTCAGACGCTGGTGTGCGTCGTGGGTGAAGCACTGGGTCTCGGCGCTGCTGGTGCCGCCGAGGGTGGTGGGGTCGGCGATGGAGGTGACGTTGCCGGCCTGGTCGTAGCCGTAGTGCAGGTCCTGCAGCTGGTAGGGGTGCGTCTCGTCCTGGGTGTAGCTGCGGGTCAGGCGCCTCGTGCCCGCCTCGAAGGTGTTGGCCACGTAGACGCTGTCGTCGCCGGTGCCCAGCGTCAGCATCTGCGGTTCGGCCAGGGCGGAGTAGTCGACGTCGGTCAGGTAGGTGCCGATGTCGGTGAGGTTGCCCAAGGCGTTGTAGTCGTAGCCGACGGTTTCGGCGGCCAGGCCGCCGAGAGCGGGGTCCTTGGCCTGCTTCAGCGTGCCGTCGATGTTGAAGTGGGACTCGAACGCCAGCGTTGCGGGCTGACCGGCCTTGACGAACGGGTCGCTGTCCGGCAACCGCAGTTCGGTACCGGTGGGGCGGCCCATGGTGTCGTACGCCGTGACCGCCTGTGTGTAGGCGGCGCCGGCCTTGCCGCCGAGGTAGCGGGTGGAGTCGGTGGGCAGGCCCTTGAGGAGGGTGTCGTAGGTGTAGCCGGTGAGCTGGTTGGCGTCCGTCTTCGAGCCCGCCCAGGTGCCGGTGGGACGACCCAGCTCGTCGTAGGCGCTCAGGACCGACTTCCCGCGGGAGTCGGTGGCCTTGACGATCTGGTCGAGCGCGTTGTAGCCCGTGGTCGTCCGACCCTTGTCCGGGTCGTCGGCGCTGGTCTGACGGCCGAACAGGTCATAGCCGTAGGACCACTTCGCACCGTCCGGACCGGTGATCGTCCGCTGCTTGCCGCCCGCCGTGTAAGTGAACTTCGTCGAGGTGTAGGAGGTGCCGGGGCCGGTGCCGAAGTCCGCGTCGGCCGGGCTCTCACCGGCATAGTCGCGGGTCTCGATCGTGAGACCTCGGACGTCGGTGATCGTGCGCTGCGCCGAACCGCCGTCCAGAGCGGTCGTGGCCGTGGAGTCACCGGTGTAGCTCGCGCTGGTGGCCCACTTCTTCACGCCACCGACGTACAACGTACTGGTGGTCGGGCGACCCGCACCGTCGAAGACGACCTCCGTCTGGGTGGGGGCACGGCCGAACTCGGCACGCGTGTAAGTGCCGTTCGGAGCGCTGGCGCTGTCGAACATGTCGGCGAACGTTTCGTAGGCCAGACCGCGGGTGTCGTAGTGCGTGTCCGTCAGCAGCCGACCGCCCTGCGGTGTCGGCGCCTGCTTCTGGAGGGGCCGCAGCAGGGAGTCGTACACGGTGTAACTGGTGGTATAGCTGCCGTCGTTGGTGAGAGTGGCGGTGGACACCCAGGACGGTTTGGCCTTGTCGATGTGGTAGGTGAACTTGACGTTCGCACTCTGGCTGGCGCTGGAGCGGTTGGGCAGCCACACCTCGGTGAGCCGGCCGAGCGCGTCGTAGTGCTGCTCGGTCTTCTTGAGGTTGATGTCGTAGCTGCGCTCCACCTGCCCGCGACGCGGGTCGAGGAAGTTGACCGCTCGATAGCCCTTCGGGTCGGTCGAGGTCGTCTTGGTTAGCGGCCCCGTGTCGGCGGGCGTGTAGGCGGTGGAAGCCTTGTGCCCTGCAGTGTCCGTGACGGTGAGGGAACGGCCCAGGGCGTCGTACGTCGTGGTGGTGCCGGTTTGCCAGCCGGACGGCAGACGCTCTCCGTCGCTCCCTGCCGTCGCGGCGTAGCCGGTGGCGCGGCCGGTCCAGGTTGCCTCGCCCTTGGTGGGCTTCTGCGTGGCCTGCCAGGTAGTGGCCCCCGCCTTGTCGTAGACGGTGGCGGTGTCGGCGAGGACGTCACCGGGAGTGGCGCTGGTCGCGGGCAGGTTCAGGGCCGAATCCGTGACCGAGCACTGCTTGGCCACGGTGCGGGTGCGGGAGACCAGGCTGGTGATGCCCAGGTCGGGGTTGCGGGCGTACCAGGTGCGCGTGCAGGTCTCGTCGCCACCCAGGCCCGACTGTCCCCAGTCGTCGGCGGCGTACACCATGCCCAGGTCGTCGTACTTCTGGCCGGTGGTCCGGGTACGCCAGGTCTTGGAGCCGGTGAGGTAGGTGCTGGTGTAGGTGGAGGAGTTGCGCACCCACAGGGCGGCGTGGTCGGTGGCGTCGGGGACGGTCTGGGTTGCGGTGTTCTTGAAGGTGTAGTTCTTGAAGACGCTACTGATGGGCTGGCTGCCGTTGTAGGTGACCTGCTGGCGAAGTGCTCCCTTGTACCGGTCGCTGTCGGCGGCGGCGGAGAAGTCGACGTCCGTGTCGAGCAGCGGGGGCACGGCGACGGACTTGGTGGTGCCGTCCTTCTTCTTGTCGCCGTGCATGCCCTGCATGTACAGCGAGACGGTCTTGGACCGGGTCTCGCCGACCCTGCCGGTGTAGGCGGTGACCTGACGGTAGCCGCGCCAGTCCGACCAGGTCCGCTCGTCCTTGGAAGTGAACGGGTCGTCGTTGTAGTGCCAGGCCGCACCGCTGTAGGAGTACGCGTACTCCACCGCGGGGTTGATGGCCTGTGCGTCATGCGCCCCGACCGCGGTCACCCGGTACTTGTGGAACCAGTCGATCGCCGCGTCCTCGGCACCGTTGATGTGCCAGTACTGCGGGAAGCAGGAGCGGGTGTTGGTGTCCGGCGCCGCGTTCAGGACCTCGCTGCGCACGCACTCCGGCGCGGACAGCGTCACCTCCGTGATCCCGCCGGTCTCCGAGGTGATGGTGGAGATGCGCGGCCGGGTGAGTGGCAGGATGTCGTCGGTGGCGTCGACCCGGTTGGGCCGCATCTGGTAGGTGAACGAGACCGGGTCGACCGTGATGGCCGTGTCGCCCGCCTTCGCCACGCGCTCGAGCGAGGTCAGGGTCAGCACCTGGTCGGAGCTGTCACCGATGTCGCCGCCGTCCAGGTACTTCTGGGTCAGGTCCCAGGAGTCCACCGGGTCGTGGGCACTGCTGCCGGCGTTGTAGGAGAAGGTGTCGATGCCGGTCAGACGCTTGCGGGTGAAGAAGGACGGGCCGGTCGCGTCGCACTCGTCGTCGTCCTTGGCGCAGATCGCGTCGAACGGAACGTCCGGCCAGTTGTCCGCCGTGTCCTCGGTCAGGCTGCCGCAGTCCGATGCGGTGCAGCGTTCTGCATAGGAGAAGGTGACCTTGGCGTCCGGCTTGTCGGTGAACAGGGCGCCCTTGCGCAGACCGTACTCGATACGGTTCAGGTAACCGCCCCGGGTGTAGCCGGTACTGGCCTTGTCCGCCTTGTTCTTCTTGTAGTAGTTCGATTCCTTGGTGTACCAGTACGTCGCCGCGTTGCCGTGGGTGTCCTCGACGTAGTCGAGGTTCCAGCGCCAGGCCTGGACCAGGTCGCGGTCGGCGAATGCGTTTCCGCCGCCATAGCCGGGTTCACCCGAGTCGTCGCCGAAGACCGGAGCGGTCCAGGTGGAGTTGGTGCGCTGGTCACCGGCACCCTCGAGCTTGTTCTTGCCGAACACGTACTTGGTGCCGTCACCGGTGACGACGGTCCAGTACTCGCCGTTGTCGTCCCCGTTGTCCGCCCCGGTGGACCGCGTCACCTTCGAGGCGTCATCGTCCGCCAGATGCCAGACGCCGCTGTCGTCGTCCTTGACCAGGCGGGTCGACTTGCCGTTCAGGACCAGGCTCGCGTTGTCGTACTTCCAGCACTGGTCGTAGACCTCGTCGTGACCGTCGTCGTCGCACGAGCCGTAGGCGCGGGTGACGTAGGACTCCGTGAGGGCGAAGCCCTCTCCCACCGACGTGGTCTGGTTGTTCGTCGTCGCCGTGCGACCATCCACGCTGCCCGAGTCGTACGACAACGACAACGGCGGCACCGGTCCCGCCGCGGCCGGCGGCATCGTGAAGTCGTAGGACCACGTGAACGAGCCCGAACTGCTCCCGGCCTGCCAGGACGAGGACTCCGCCAGCTTCGTCGCCGAGTAGTCACCGGCGCCCTTGGGTGACTGCCCCGAACCCGCCGCCGCAGCCGTGATCGCCAGCACCGTCGCCCCCGAGGGCGCGGCACTGCCCACTTCCCCCAACAACTGGGGCGAGGCCCCGCCCGAAGCATCCCCCAGCGAGACCTTCGCCGAGACCGTCTGGTCGTTGAGGTCGTTGGCCGAGGAGGCCAGCGGCGTCTGCTTGCGGCACTCCTCCTTCTCCGGAGTCGTCAGCGCACACGCCGGCAGCCGCACCAGCCGCAGCCGCTGCGACCAGCCGCCGCCGACCGCCGAGGCGAAGCCGCCGTAGTCCACACGCACGTTCGCCGTGCCGGCGCCTTCCGCCTCGGCCGTCAGCAGCACGCCCGTGACGCCTGCCCTGCGGGCCGCCTTCTGGTCCAGCACCGTGACCCGGGCCTCGCCCGACGCCGCGGCCGACGCCTTCGACCCGGCCGCCGGGCTCAGCGTCACCGGGACACCGGCCGGCTCGCCCGTGCCGTCCGCCTTCGGCTTCAGCGGTACCTTCGCCGTGCCCCCGCCCGGCCAGTCCGCCTCGCGTTCGGCTGTCGCCCGCTTCGCCTGCTCCGCGTTGGCCTTCCGTTCCTCGGCGACCTTCGCCCGCGCCTTCTTCGCTCCGTCCGCGTCGAACGGCTTCACCTTGGTCACCAGGGACTCGGGCACGTCGGGACGGCCCAGCCCGTCCTGCTCCACGGCTTGTGCCACCTGCGCCAGCCCCGTGGGCACGATCAACGCCAGGGCCAACGACTGCGCCAGCAATCGCCCCGTACGGTGCCGGGTCCCTCCACCCCAGTGCCTTGAGGTGCCTATGCCAAGTGCCATGGTTCTTGTCCCACCCAGTTCCCTTGTGTGAAGAAGAAGGCCCGGACACCGTGTGTCCGTTCGCCGCGGTGTCCGCCCGCGCCGGGGGTGAGGGCGGTCACCGCGACGACCGCCCGCACCCCGGCTCACCCGTCGTCAGTCGCCGACGGCCTCGTCGATCTGCTGTGCGGTCGCCATCGCGCCGGCCCACAGCCGTACGTCCGCGACCCGTGCGGGCAGGTAGTGCTGCCACGTCCCGTCCGTGCTGCCCTTGCCGACGGCGAGGTCGCCCGAGCCGGTCTTCGCCGTGTACGCCTGCGCGTCACCGTTGACGACACTGCCGAGGTACAGGTGGACGGTAGCGTCCACGGTGTCGTAGACACCCGTCAGCCGGACCATGCCGTCGATCGAGGCGCTCTCTTCGGAGGCCACCCCGCTGAACGTGCCGTCGGCATCGAACCGGCCGAAGTACCAGAAGCCCTCCGGAACGGTCTTCTCCTCCAGCGTCTCCTCGTCCAGGACCGTGGCGCTGCCGGTCCGCTTGTACCACAGGCCCCACGCCGAACCGTCCGCCGTGCGCTGTCCCACGACCTGGCCGGTGTAGCCGACAGGTTTGGCCAGAACCTTGTCCGCGTCCAGCGCCGCCAGCGCCGTCACCGTGAACGAACCCGTGTCGTCCACCACCGGTCCCGAGGCCGTGGCCGCGTCGTCAACACCGTCGAGGACGATCGCCCCGCCGTCCAGCGCGGCCCCGCCGACCAGGCTCAGGGATCTGCCGTAACCCGAAAAGGCGTCCGGGACCGTGGTGCCGCTGCCCCGCTCCGGCGACCAGTCCGCGACCAGTTCCACCGCCGCGTGGTTCGGCGAGTTCATGAGCCGGGCATCGTCGGCGACCAGTTCGTCGGTCAGGGCCTGCTGCCAGACGGTCACCTCGTCGATCGAGCCGGCGAAGTAGTCGGTGTAGGCGTCCCGCCACAGCACGCGGCCGATCTGCAGACCGCCCTCTGCCGCCCATGCCGCGGACACGGTGTCACTGCCCTGCAGCCGGCCGTTCACATACAGCCGGATCTGCTTCGCGCCTGCGTCGTACACGGCCGCAAGATGCGTCCACACGCCCTTTGCGGCCGGCTGCGTGGCCGTCACCCTCTGCTCGGTGATGTTGCCGTCGGTGGCGTCCTTGGGCGACGTGCTCAACGTCCACGTCCCCTCGGCCTCGCGGTAGGTGAGGTAGAAGCCGCTGTAGAAGCCGCCGTTCTGGCCCAGCACCGTCTGGTTGTGTGTCACCCCCGGCTTGAGCATGGCCCACGCGGAGACGGTGTAGGAGGCGCGGGTGTCCACCACGGCCGTGCTGGTGGCCGCGTAGTCGGTGGTGCCGTTCAGCGTCAGGCCCTGGTCCGTGACGGGCGTCCCGAGCGCGTTGCCCTCGGCATCGCGGGTGATCAGGCCGCGGCGGCCGCGGTCGCCCCGTGCCGCCCCGTACAAGGCCGCGTCGTCACGGCCGTCCACGGTGGCGGAGTCGAGGGCCGCTCCCGTGGTCTCGTCGAAGTGGTACCGGCCGACCGGGCCCGCACCGGAGTCCACCAGGAAGTCGGTCACGGACTGCTCGCCCCAGCCCAGCGTGTCCTTCGCCCGCACGTACACGCGGTGCAGGCCCCCGCGGGCGGGTGTGACCTTCGTCGTGGCGGTGGCGCCCTTCAGTTCGGACGACCACGCCGCCTGCGACGACAGTTTGTACTGATAGGAGACGTTCGTGTCACCGGATGCCGGCTTGAACGTCAGCGACGCGACCTCACCGGGACCGCCGGAGGCCGCGCAGGCGTTCGTCGTGCACTCCGTGTACGGCGAGGAGAGGGTCACCTGCGGGGCCTTGGGCCGGGTGGAATCGATGCGGAAGTAGCAGAAGCCGTCGGAGGCGGCGCTGCTGAGGTGGCTGGAGCCGTAGTACGACCAGGTCCAGGCGTGGTACCGGTACAGCTTGCCGTCGGCCAGGGACGACCACTTCAGGGACACTGCCCTGTTGTCGTCGACGTACCCGGTCGACGGGCCGAGGGAGCCGTTGCCCGGGTTGACGTCCGTCCAGGAGCCGTCGGCGTTCTTCACGTCGATGTCGAAGTACACCCGCAGCTGGGCGGTGTCGTCGTTGCCGCCCGTCTTGGTCTGCGCGGTGGCCTTCAGCGTGGGCGTCGGGTACGAGACGATCGACGCGTCGGCCTCACGCTCGTCGCACACCGGGGCGGTGCTGCTCCCGCCGCCCTGGATGCCGACGGCGGACGGCTTGTCCGGCAGACCCACGTACTTCACGGCCAGCACCGCGTCGTTCTTGAACCGCTTCCACGCCGAGGTGTCGCCCTCGTCGTGAGCCCGGACCTCCAGGGTGAGCCGGGAGAACTTGCCCGCGGCGAAGCTCGCCACGGTCGGGGTCAGGTTCTCGTTGCTCTCGTCGGGATTGTCGTTGAACTCGATCGGTGCGTCCGGCGAGTCGGGGTCGCACAGCGATCCCCGCCCGGCCGACACGTACCGGTCGACCATCCAGTCCAGTTCCTTGGGCCGCGACGACCAGGTCGTGGACGAGGAGATGTTGTTCGTACGGACCAGGTCCACCCAGCGCGGATCACACTGGAACGCCCAGGGCTCCGTCACCCGGAACGTGGCGTCCAGGACCTTCTTGCCCCGCAGGCTCGACGGCGAGAACTCGAAGTACAGCTTCTGCACGTAGCCCGGGCCGCAGTAGTAGCCGCTCCAGGAACCGCACTTGCCCGCGCCCTTCCCCCGGTCGTCGTCCCCGTTGCCCCAGCCGTAGGACTCGTAGCCGTCACTGCGCAGCAGGGTGCGCTCCGACTCGCCCCACGTCACCGTCGGGTCGATGAACACCGGGAAGGCGTCCGCGTCGGTACCGGCCAGCATGTCCGCGTCCGGAACGACCGACAGGGTGCCCTTGCCCACCTCGACGTCCATCCGGGCCACGGTGTCGCCCTGCCCCGGCTCCAGACCGGAGCCGGACGGCGCGCCCTCCGCCGGGTCCGCCGGCTCACCCGTCGGTCCGTCCTCGCCCACCGCCTGCGACAGCCGCGCCTGCGACTTCGACAGCGACGACTCGGTCGGCGACGACTTCGGCTGCTGCTGGGTCCCGTCGGAATCCGCCGTCCGGCCCGCCGAGTCCCACATCCGCGCCGGAGGCGCCCGGAACACCGTGGCACCGTTGCCGTCGATCGCCGCGAGCGCACCCGACGCGCCCTCACGCACGGACAGCCCTTCCGTCTCCAGCCCGAACGTGAGCTTCTTCAGCTCCTCACTCGCCGCCGCCTCGGGCGTCTTGACCACCAGCACATGCTGGAAGCTCTCCGGCGTCGCCGTCACCTTCAGGTCGACACCCGGCAGCACCTCCGCATAAACCGCACTCGAACCCTCGAGTCGCGGAGCAGGCAGACCGCCCGGCCAGTCCAGCGCCAGCGAACGGCCCTCGTCCTCGATCCGGGCCAGCGGAGCGCCGTCTCCACCGCCGGAGAACGCCATTCCCACCGCGGCGCCCTTCGGACCGACCGAGCCGTCCGCCCGCTTCACCAGCGTCGCGTCCGGCGCCTGCCAGCCACCCCCCGACGCCCGCACCCGTACCGGAACCGCCGACTCCTCCAACGTGAACGTCGAACCGTCCGGGTTGGCGAAGACCGTCGTCCGCTCCGTCCGCTCTCCCGTCACCTCTACGCGCTCACCGGACTCCCGCGCCGCGTCAAGGGCCTTCTGCCCCTCCGACGACGACGCAGCCGGCACCTCCTCGTCAGCCGCGTACGCCACCGGTCCCGGGACCACCGCGGCGATCACCGCCGCACACACCACCGCGACCAGGCCCGAGGACCCGCCCCGCAATCGGTTCCACATTCCCGCCGCACCCCACCCAATACGTTCACAAGATTTGCCGGAAGTAACTAATGCCTCAACGGAGCTGCACGTCAACGGGTTGAAAAAGGGCAACGCCTCGTCAAGTTCCGGAAGTACATGTGAGGAACACGACGTTTACCGACGGTTGTATCACCAGCGATCAAGCTTTGATCTCGTTTCCGACGCCAGAAGATCAACACTGACCGCGCGGCAGCCACGGGTGGGCTTCTCCGCGACGGGTCGGGACCGCCCTCCGCCGGACTTGCTGCTCCATCAGCTTTCAGCCGGTGCATTAGCTTGCCGACACCCCTGAAACGACCGGAGGGACCACCCATGCCCCGGGAAGCGCCGTACCTCGCACTGGCCGACGCGCTGCGGAGGCGCATACGCGCGGGAGAGTGGGAGATCGGCGCGCGACTCCCGTCGCGAGCGCGGCTCGCCGAGGAGTTCGGGGTCGGGCGCAACGTCGTACAGCGAGCGGTGGACCAGCTGATCGTCGACGGGCTCCTGGAAGGACGTGCGGGCTCGGGCACGTACGTCCGCAGCCCGCGTGAGCGCCTGCGCCTGGTCCGGTCGCGGCACCGCGAGCGGGTGAGCGGGCTCCCCCGTCGCGCCGACACGAGGGAGCGGGGCAGGGCCGACTCCTGGGATGCGGAGAGCCTGGTGGGTGTCCCCGCCCCCGAGGCAATCGCCGGACGGCTGGGCATCGACCCCGGCGACCTGTGCGTCACCACGCGGTACGAGTTCCTCGCCGGTGGGCAGCCCGTCCAGCTCTCCGAGTCCTGGGAGCCCCTGGCCCTCACCGAGGGGACAGCGGTCGTGCTGCCCGAGTCCGGGCCCCTGGCGGGCCAGGGGGTGGTCGAGCGCATGCGGGCGATCGGCATCGTCGTCGAGAGCGTCGTCGAGGTGCCGCGCCCGGCCCGCGCCACCCGGGAGCAGGCGAACCTGCTCGGCATCAGCCCGGGGGACCTCGTCCTCCTGATCGAACGGACCATTTACGACACCCGTCGGCGTCCGGTGGAGACGGCCGACATGGTCGTTCCGGACCGGTACCGGGAGGTGGTCTACGAATTCGGGGTGGAGCGCCCCGCCCACACCGCCCCCGGGCGATAGGCGTGCCCACGTCTCCCCGGCTCCGGCTCCTCGGCGACCGGGACTTCGGGCGCCTCTTCGCAGCCACCGCCCTCGGGCAACTGGGTGACCGGATCATGTTCCTGACGTTGCCGCTGGTGGCGATCACGTCCCTGCACGCCGACGAGTTCCAGGTCGGCTTGCTGGCCGCGACGACCACGTCGGGCTCGCTCCTGGTCGGACTGCCGGCCGGGGCCTGGGTCGACCGGATGCGGAAGAGGTCGGTGATGATCGGCACCGATCTCCTCCGTGCTTCGGCCCTCCTGACCATCCCGCTCGCCTGGTGGACCGACCTCCTCACCATCCGGCTGCTGTACGCCGTCGCGCTGCTGCACGGCGTGCTGACCGTGTTCTTCGACGTCGCACACGTCAGCTACCTGCCGCATCTGGTGGGACGCGACAAGCTCGTGGAGGGCAACGCGAAGCTGTCGGCGATCCGCTCGGTGACCAGCATCGGCGGCCCGGCGGTCGCGGGCCCCCTGGTCGGCCTGGTGGGGGCTCCGGCCACGCTCCTGGCGAGTTCGGCCGGAATGACCATGTCCGGCCTCTTCGCGGCCACGATCCGCAGGCGAGAAGAGATGCCGGAGCCCAGCCGGAGCTCTCGACTCGCACGAGAGATAAAGGAGGGCCTGCACTTCGTCCTCCAGCACCCCGCGCTGCGCGCCATCATGTTCTCGGACGCGCTGTTCAATCTCTCCCTGGTCATGTACCAAACAATGCTGCTGGTCTTCCTGGAGCGCACGATGGGCCTCCGGCCCTTCGGCACCGGACTCGTCCTGTCGTGCATGGGTTGCGGCGCACTGCTGGGCGCTTTGACGGCCACCAGGCTGTCGAAGCGGATCGGACAAGGACCGGTCATCTGGCTGACCACGCTGGCCACTTGTCCGCTGGCGGTACTCATGGCGGGGTCATCGGCGGGGCGTCCGGCTCCGCGTTCGGAGCGACGGCGACTCTGTGGATCGGCGCGGCAGGTATGACGCTGAGCGCCGCACCCACCATCATGTGGTGGCGCACATCCCCACGGAGCCGAGCGGGCTAGCCGTGGGTGCTCACGACGGTCCGGAAGCGGCGGCGGTACTCGGTCGGGGTCGTGTCCAGTCGGCGGCGGAAGGCCCTGACCAGGGTGTCGACGGTGCCGAAGCCGCAGGCGGCGGCGACCCGTTCCAGGGTCGCGTCGGTGGATTCGAGCTGCTGGCGCGCCACTTCCACGCGCGCCGACTCGACGTACGCGTACGGGGTCGTGCCGAGTTCGGTCTTGAAGATGCGGGTGAGCTGCCGGTCGCCGACGTGGGCGTGGGCCGCGAGGTCGGCGACGGTGAGCGGCTCGGCGATGTTGCGCAGGATGTGGTGGCGGAGGTCCTCGACGCGCCGGGTCGTGGCGACCTGCTCCAGCGGCACGCTGAACTGGCTCTGCCCGCTCGGCCGCTTCAGGTACATCACGAGCTGCCGGGCCACCCGGAGCGCCACCGCCTCGCCGAGATCGTCGGCGACGAGGGCCAGGGAGAGGTCGAGGCAGGAGCTGATGCCCGCGCCGGTCCACACGTCGCCCTCGCGGATGAAGATCGGGTCGGCGTCGACCTCGACCGTCGGGTGTTCGTCGGCGAGTTGCCGCGCGGTCGACCAGTGCGTGGTGGCCCGCTTGCCGTCGAGCAGCCCGGCGGCGGCCAGGACGTGCGCCCCGACGCAGACGGAGGTGACCCGCCGGGTCCGTTCCGCGAGCCGCCCCACCCACTCGACCACGACGGGGTCGGTGACCGCCCGGACCCGGCGTCGGCCGTCGACCTCGACCGCGCCGGGCACGATCAGGGTGTCGATGCGCCGCGCGGACAGGTCCTCGAAGGTGGCGTCGGGCAGGACGCGGACGCCCGCGGCGGTGGTGACCGGGTCCATGGCCGCGGCGGCGAGGACCACCTCGTAGCCCGCCGCGTCCTCCGTCTCCCGCCGCGCGAGCGAGAACACCTCCGGCGGCCCGGTGACGTCGAGCAGGTCGACGCCCTCGAAGAGCACGACGACGATCAGTCGTCCGACGGAGTTCACGGTGCCTCCCGCGGTCACACGGCCATGTCGGTATCTGCAGGTTAGACGACATTGCCGACATCGCCTGGCGAGCCCTAGCGTCGTAGGAGCAGGCCGACGCAACGGCTGCCGCCCACACCCGGATCCGAGGGAGCACCCATGCCCAGAACCACGCTGCGCCGTCTCAGCGGGCTCGACGACACCCCCGCGAAGCTCGCCGACTCCACGCTGGTCCTCGTCGACTACCAGAACACCTACACGACCGGCGTGATGGAACTCGACGGCTGGCAGGCCGCGCTGGACGCGGGCGCCCGGCTGCTGGCCCGCGCCCGCCGGGAGGGTGCCAGGGTCGTCCACGTCGTCCACGACGGCGGCGAGGGCAGCCCGTACGACCTCGGGGCCGAGATCGGGCAGATCTACCCGAGCGTCGCACCGGTCGACGGCGAACCGGTCGTCACCAAGAAGGCGCCGGACTCCTTCTTCGGCACCGACCTGGGCGAGCACGTCGACGCGGCGGGCAACAACGACCTCGTCGTCATCGGCTTCATGACCCACATGTGCGTGGCCTTCACCGCCCAGGGCGCCTTCCTGCGCGGCAACCGCCCCACGGTCGTCGCCGACGCCTGCGCCACCCGCGCCCTGCCGGTCGCGGGCACCGAACTCGACGCCCGCCAGGTGCACTACAGCGCCCTCGCCACCGTCGCCGACATGTACGGGGTCGTCGTGCCGTCGGAGGAATCCCTGACCTAGGGACCCTCGGTCAGGTCCCGGAGCGCGCGGAGCAGTTGCGCCCGCTGCTCCTCGTCGAGAGGAGCGAAGAGGTCCCGCAGGACACCGGTCGCCAACTGCCGCCCTTCCGCGAGTGCCGCCCGCCCCGACTCGGTGAGCGTGTGATCGAGGCGCCGCCCGTGGCCCGCGGACCGCGCGATGAGCCCGCGGTCCACGAGCCGGTTCGCGAGGGTGCCGAACGCCTGGTCGCTCTGGAACGTCGCTACGGCCAGTGCGTGCCCGGAGGCTCCGGGCATCCGCTCGATGGCGCGCAGCGCGTCCCACTGGACGAGGCTGACCCCGGTCTCGCGCAGCGCGGCGTCCATCGCGCGGTGGTTGCGGTACTGGGCACGCTTGAGCGCCTGCCCGAGGACTTCCAGGTCGGTCGTCATGGTGTTAGCGTATCAACACTCGTATATAAATATGTTGATACGAAGCTCGGAGGAGAACGCCATGAACATCTCTCTCGTCGAGGACCTTCCCGCCCTCCGGGCCGGCTCCCCCGCCTCACGCACGGCACTCGTGCTGCACGGTGGCGGGGGACCCCGGACCGTCGCGCCCCTCGTGGGGCACCTCGCAGCCACGATGCACGCGTTCGCGCCCACGCATCCCGGCTGGGAGGGCACGGCGCGCCCCGACTCGATCGCCTCGGTCGCGCAGCTCGCGGCCGCCTATCTCGCCCGCCTGCGCGAGCACGAAGAGCGCGACGTCGTGCTGATCGGGTCATCGATCGGCGGCTGGGTCGCTCTCGAAATCGCGGTGCAGGCCGCCGCCGACGAGCGCTGTGCGGGAGTGATCGGGGCCGTGGTCGTCATCGACGGCGTCGGCGCGGTGGTGGACGGCGAACCCGTCGCGGACTTCTTCGCCCTGGACGCCCGTGGGCTCGCCGAGGCCGCCTGGCACCACCCGGAGCGCGGTTACGTCGACCCCGCCCGCCTCACCGACGAGCAGCGCGCGATCCAGCAGGCGAACGGCCGCACCATCGCCGCCGTCGCGGGCCGGAGCATGAGCGATCCGACGCTGCTCGGCCGGCTTGGCACGGTGGACGTCCCGACACTCGTGGTGTGGGGCGAGAGCGACCGCATCGTCACGCCTGCCTACGGGCGGGCCGTCGCACTGGCCATACCCGGCGCGCAGTTCACCGAGGTCCCGGAAGCCGGGCACCTCCCGCACCTCGAAGCCCCGGACGCGACCTGGGCGGCGATGGATCCCTTCCTCGCAAAGCTCTAGCTAGGCCGGTGCGGATCCGCCCCCGCACTCGAACCACACCGTCTTGCCGCCCCTCGGCCCCGGCCCCACACCCCACTTGTCGACCACCGCGTCCAGCAGCACCAGCCCCCGGCCGCACTCCGAGTCGTCGCTCACCGGCCCGGCCGGTACGGGCTGCCGGGGGCTGCCGTCCGACACCTCCACCCGGACCCCGCTCCCGTCGCCGCCCATCTGCCGCTGCAACAGCAGCGTGCAGCGCCGGTCCGGAACATGGCGCACGACGTTCGCCAGCAGCTCGGTCACGCCGAGTTCCACCGCGTCGGCCAGCTCGGCGAGGTCCCATTCGCACAGGTACGAGCGGACGATGCGCCGGACGTGCCGGGCCGAGTGCGCGCCCGCCGTGAAGCTCATCCGGTACTGGTTGGCGCAGTGGCCCAGCAGGACGGAGGGAAAGTATTCGTTCACGGCACGAGCCTGACGTCGGACGACTACCGTGGGCTACCGAACGGATACAACCGGTCCCGCCGTGGACCGAGTTGTGCGAGAGGGGGCTCTTCTCATGACCCACATCAACGTCCTCGACCCGGGCGCGTCACCGCTCGACTACTACGGCTTCGAGCTGCGCCGCCACCGGGAGGCGGCCGGGCTCACGCAACGGCAACTCGGCGACATCGTCAATTACACCGGCTCCTTGGTGGGCCAGATCGAGACGGCCCGGAAGCTGCCGACGCCGGAGTTCAGCGAGCGGGTGGACGCGGCGCTGGGGACGGGAGGGTTACTGTCCCGGCTGGTGACACTGGTAATGCGCACCCAGCTTCCGGCCTGGTTCCAACAGATGGCCGAGTTGGAAGCACGCGCTGTCGAAATCTGCGCGTTCCAGACGCACATGGTCCACGGCCTGCTTCAGACCGACGCCTACGTCCGGACCGTGCTCGGGACGTTCGACCCGACAGACCTCGACGACCGCACCGCCGTGCGGCTCGCTCGTCAGCGCATCTTCGAGAAGCAGACTCCACCGGTCTTCTGGTCGATCGTCAGCGAGGCCGCGCTGCTACAGGAGATCGGCGGCCGAGAAACGATGCGCGGCCAACTGGCCCACCTGTTGTCCTTCGAGGACAATCCCCGGATCAACGTTCAGGTGCTCCCGTTCTCGGCGGGAGCACACCCGGGGCTCACAGGCTCATTCAGCATCTTCCGGTTCGCGAGCGACCCGGCCATCCTCTACACGGAGAGGTACGGCAGCGGCCATCCGACCGCCAACCCGGAGAGCGTCAAGGACTGTTCACTCCGTTACGATCATCTTCGAGCCGCCGCGCTCTCCCTCAAGGACTCGGCGGCACTGATCCGCCGGGTGATGGAGGAACGCTATGGCGAGCAGGGCAATGCCGACGACTGTCCAGTGGCGTAAGTCCAGCTACAGCAGCGACCAGGGCGGTGAGTGCGTGGAGTGCGCGCCGCTCGGTCGGCTGGCCTGGCGCAAGTCGTCGTACAGCAGCGACCAGGGCGGCGACTGCGTGGAGGTCGCCGAGCCGCTGACCCACCACGCCACCGTCGCCGTCCGCGACTCCAAGACCCCGGCGGGGCCGACCCTCACCCTGGCCCCCGCCACCTTCACCGCCTTCGTCGGCTGGGCGACCGCCACCGCCGAGTAATCGGGCCCGGTCCGGGCCAACGTTTCTGTTCGATTTATCGTCTTCGCACGTGTGTCCACACCGGGCACGCCCGATGACCTCGAACGGAAACCCCGACCGTGGCCCCTGCCGAACTCACCGTCCCCCGGACCGAACAGCGTCAGGACAGACGTCCGGGTGACGCCCTGCGCGCCTTCGGGCGCCGGCATCGCGTGCCGCTGCTCGCGACCCTGCCCACCATCCCGCTGTACGTGGTGTGGTGGGCGTTTCTCGCCACGGGCGGCGGTGACCTCGCCGCGCAGGAGGCGTGGGCGGACTTCGCGTCGCGGCACGGGGGTTCGGCGTACGGGTTGTTCTGGTACGGCGGGATGCACACCGCCAACTACAGCGTCATCTCGCCGTACTTGATGGCACTGGTCGGGGTCCGCACCGTCACGGTGGTGTCCGGTCTCGCCGCATCCTGGCTCGCGGCGGTGCTGATGGTGCGGGGCGGGGTGCGCCGGCCCGTGTGGCCCGCGCTGCTCGCCTCCCTCGCGCTGTGGTGCGACGTGGCCTCGGGCCGGGCCACCTTCGCGCTCGGCGTCGCGCTCGCCCTGGCGGCCTGCGTGCCGCTGGTGCGGGAGCGGCGGCTGTGGCTCGCCGCCGGGTACGCGGCGCTGGCGACGATGGCCTCGCCGGTGGCCGGGCTGTTCGTCGCCGTCGTGGGGGCCGCGTTCCTGCTCGTACGGGACTGGGGGCGCGCCCTCTGCCTGCTCATACCCCCGGCGGCCGTGGTCGGGCTGACGACGCTGTTCTTCCCCTTCACGGGGGAGCAGCCGATGCCGTTCGCCCGTATCTGGCCGCCGGTCCTGCTCGGCCTCGCCGTTACCGTGCTGGCCCCGCGTACCTGGCGGGTGGCCCGGTGGAGCGGGGCCGTCTACGCGCTCGGGACCGTGCTGACGTATCTGATCGCCTCGCCGGTCGGGACGAACGTCGAACGGTTCGCCGAGTTGTTCGCGCCCGCCGCGCTGCTGGCGGCCCTCCTCACCGCCCCGCCCGCGCTCACCGCTGACCGGGTGCGGCGGCTCGCGCGGGGGCTGCTGGCCGTCGCGCTCGCCTACTCCGTGTGGTGGGTGGGCGGCAAGACCGTCTCCGATCTGCGGGTGTCCACCGTCGTGCCCGCCTGGGCCGCCGAGACGGACGGTGTCGTGGAGGCGCTGGAGGGGCTCGGCGCCGACCGGACGCGGGTGGAGGTGGTGCCCGCGCGCAATCACCGCGAGGCCGCCGTGCTCGCCCCGCACGTCAACATGGCCCGCGGCTGGAACCGGCAGCTCGACGTGGAACGCGGACGCCTCTTCTACGACGGCAGCTTCTCGGCGGCCACTTACCGGGAGTGGCTGGACCGGTGGGGGGTCGGCTTCGTCGTCGCCCCGCTCGGCAGGCCGGACGGTCCGGCGCGGGCCGAGGCCGAGCTGGTCCGGGACGCCGAGTCGCGGCCCGAGTGGCTGGAGCCCGTCTGGCGGGACGCGCACTGGCAGGTCTACCGGGTGCGGGACGCCGTACCGCTCGTCTCCGCGCCCGGCAGCGTCGTGTCCACCGGCCCCGCCGACCTCGTACTGCGCGTGGAGCGGCCCGGCGCGGTGACCGTGCGGGTCGCCTGGTCGCCGTGGCTGCGCAGCGACGGCGGGTGCCTGAAGCAGGACGGTGAGTTCACCCGGCTGACCGTCGACGCGCCCGGCGAGTACCGGCTCAGCTCGCGGTACCGTCCTTCGCCGGGGTCGGGGGGTCGCTGCTGACGCCGGGCGCGGGTTGCGGCTCCGGCTCCGGCTCCGGCTCCGGCTCCGGCTCCGGCTCCGGCTCCGGCCGGGAGGCTGCCACCGCCGTGACCGTCCGGGCCCGCGGGCCCTGGAACCAGTACGTCAGCCCGAAGCCCGCCGCGACCACCGCCGCGCCGCCCACCGCGTCCAGCACCCAGTGGTTGCCGGTCGCCACGATCGCCGAGACGGTGAAGAGCGGGTGGAGCAGGCCCAGCGCCTTCATCCACATCCTCGGCGCGATGATCGCGATCGCCACCCCGCACCACAGCGACCAGCCGAAGTGCAGCGACGGCATCGCCGCGTACTGGTTGGTGAGGTGCGTCAGCGTGCCGTAGTCCGGCTTGGAGAAGTCCTGCACGCCGTGCACGGTGTCGATGATCCCGAGGCCCGGCATCAGCCGCGGCGGGGCCAGCGGGTAGAGCCAGAAGCCGACCAGGGCCAGCAGGGTGGCGAAGCCCAGGGAGGCGCGGGCCCAGCGGTAGTCGACCGGGCGGCGCCAGTACAGGACGCCGAGCACGGCCAGCGGGACGACGAAGTGGAACGACGTGTAGTAGAAGTCGAAGAAGTCCCGCAGCCAGCCGATGCCGACCACCGCGTGGTTGATCGCGTGCTCGATGTCGATGTGCAGGAACCGCTCGATGTCGTGGATCTGCGTGCCGTGCTCCTCGGCCCGCGCCCGGCCCGCCGAGTTGCTGCCGCCGGTCGCCGCGAGGCGGACCTGGGAGTAGGCGGCGTAGGTGACCCGGATGAGGAGCAGCTCCAGGAGGAGGTTGGGGCGGGTGAGGACCCGGCGCAGGAACGGCAGCAGCGGGACGTGCTTGAAGCGGGTCGGGACGGGGGACGCGTAGGCCGTGGGGACCGGTGTCTCGAAGTACGGGGACGTGCGGGACAGGAAGGGCACGGCGACGGCGGCGGCCAGCGCGGCCAGGAAGACGACGTTGTCCCGCAGCGGGTACAGGGCCGACATGTTCGGCAGCATCATCTTCGCGGGCAGCGTCATCACCAGGACGACGGCGACCGGCCACAGGTACCGGTCGGAGGCCCGCTTGCCGACCCGGCCGACGACGGCGGGCAGCACCCACAGCAGCTGGTGCTGCCAGGTGGCCGGGGAGACGACCACGGCCGCGCAGCCGGTGACGGCGACGGCGAGCAGCAGCTGGCCGTCGCGGGCGTAGCGCACGGCGCGGCGCAGCGCCAGGGCGGCGACGGCGGCGCCGAGCAGGAGGAAGAGAGTGATCTCCAGCGGGCCGTTCAGGCCGAGGCGGAGCAGGGCGCCGTGCAGGGACTGGTTGGCGAGGTCGTCGGCCTCGCCGCCCAGGCCGACGCCCGCCATGTGGTGCACCCAGTAGGTGTAGGAGTCCTGGGCCATGGCCGCCCAGGCGACGGCCGTGCAGGCAGCGAACGTGATCCCGGTCGACACGGCGGCGCGTCTGCGGTCGGTGAACCACAGCAGCGGGACGAAGAGGAGGACGGTCGGCTGGAAGGCGGCGGCGACACCGATCAGCACGCCGCCCACCCGGTCGCCCTGCGCCCCGCGTACGGCGAAGCAGCCCAGCAGGACGAGGAGGACCGGGATGATGCTGGTCTGGCCGAGCCAGAACGCGTTGCGCACCGGGAGCGACAGCATCAGCAGGCTGATGGCGACCGGCGCCGCCAGCAGCGCCGTACGGCGTCCGACCGGCTGGGGCAGGGCGCGGGCGGCGACCAGGCCGAGGGCGACGACCAGCAGCAGCGAGCCGAAGGTCCAGCCCCAGCCGAGGGCCTGTTCGGCGGCGCGGGTGAAGGGTTTGAGGACGAGACCGACGAACGGGGTCCCGGTGAACTGCGTGGAGTCGTAGAGGGACCCCTCCACGTGCAGGACGCCGTGCTCGCCGACCCAGGTCTCCAGGTCCGTCAGGCGTTCCCCGCGCGGGGTGCCGAGGACCGCGGCCACCTGTCGTACGGCCAGCACGGCGGCGATCAGCCACAGGCCGAGGCGTGCGACGCGCCATCGTGCTCTGGTCACGTCGGCGGCCGAGGCTCCGAAGGACTCCGCCGGTCGCCCACTGTGCTCCGCATTCGCCACGCCTCGTCGGCCTCCGCCCCGTTCGTACCGTCCGTACGTACCGTACGTACCGCGCTCGTGGACGCGGTGTGTCGTCCCTGCGAACCCTATGAGGCTCGCACCACCCCCGGAGGAAGACGCGAGCGACCCCCACTCAACCTGACAGCCGCCCGCTTCTCGACCCGGGGAGCGAGAAGGATCACAGAGCGCGGGTGAGGGAACGGCACGCGGCGCGCGCATGTCCCCTGCGTGTACGCCATTTTGGTGCACAGTGCAACGAAAAGCATACCGGGCGTAAGTGGCGCATCAGCGCCTATGGTCGCTTTTCCGCCCGTGGCCGAGTGCCGCGGGCTCTTTCCGGCCCGGCGACAGCGCCGCCGTGCGGGTCGTGGCGTTCCCCCCGCCTCCGCCCCCGCCCCCGCCCCCGTCCCCGCCCCGCCCCGTCCCGTCCCCCGTCCCCCGTCCCCCGTCCCCGTCGAAAGCAGGCGAGCGTAGTTTTGTCGGCCGCCCCCGTCGCCACTCCCCCGTTCCGCACCACCCCCGTACCCGCCGCGCCGCGCGCCGCCGGCGCGCCCACCGCCACCGACCCCGCCCTCGTCCGGCGTGCCGTCAAGGCGGCGGCGCTGGGCAACGCGATGGAGTGGTTCGACTTCGGCGTCTACAGCTACATCGCCGTGACGCTGGGCAAGGTCTTCTTCCCGTCGGGCAACCCGACCGCGCAGCTGCTCTCCACCTTCGGCGCCTTCGCGGCGGCGTTCCTGGTGCGGCCGCTGGGCGGCATGGTCTTCGGTCCGCTCGGGGACCGGGTCGGGCGGCAGAAGGTGCTCGCCGTGACGATGATCATGATGGCGGCGGGCACGTTCGCCATCGGCCTGATCCCGTCGTACGCGACGATCGGCGTCTGGGCGCCGGTGCTGCTGCTGGTCGCCCGGCTGGTGCAGGGGTTCTCCACCGGCGGTGAGTACGCGGGCGCGTCCACCTTCATCGCGGAGTACGCGCCGGACCGGCGGCGCGGGTTCCTCGGCAGCTGGCTGGAGTTCGGCACGCTCGCCGGCTACATCGGCGGCGCCGGTCTGGTGACGCTGATGACGGCGCTCTTGTCGGACGGCGACCTGATGTCCTGGGGCTGGCGCATCCCGTTCCTGATCGCGGGCCCGATGGGCATCGTCGGCCTGTACCTGCGGATGCGTCTTGAGGAGACCCCGGCGTTCGCGGCCGAGGTGGCGAAGGCGGAGACGGCGCGGGTGAAGGTGCCGCTGCGCGAGATGGTCACCGGTCAGTGGCGGGCGCTGCTGCTCTGCGTCGGCCTGGTGCTGGTCTTCAACGTCACCGACTACATGCTGCTGTCGTACATGCCGAGCTATCTGACCAGCGAGCTGGAGTACGACGAGACGCACGGGCTGCTCGTGGTGCTGGGCGTGATGGCGCTGATGATGGTCGTCCAGCCGTTCGCGGGCGCGCTGACCGACCGGGTCGGGCGGCGGCCGGTGATCGCCGCGGGCTGCGCGGGCTTCCTGCTGCTGTCCGTCCCGGCGCTGCTGCTGATCCGCGAGGGCAGCCTGCTCGCGGTGGCCCTGGGCATGGGCGCGCTGGGACTGCTGCTGGTCTGCTTCACGGCGTCGATGCCGTCCGCACTGCCCGCCCTCTTCCCGACGCGGGTGCGCTACGGCTCGCTGTCGATCGGCTTCAACGTGTCCGTGTCCCTGTTCGGCGGGACGACACCGCTGGTGGTGACGGCGCTGATCGGGGCGACGGGCGACATGATGATGCCCGCGTACTACATGATGGCCGCGGCCGTGGTCGGCGGCGTCGCGGTGTGGTTCCTGACGGAGTCGGCGGGCCGCCCGCTGCCGGGCTCGGCACCGGCGGTGGAGGGACGACGCTGATCGTCCTCGTCTGCGAGACTGCCAGGATGATGGTCAGACTCGCCGAGGAGCGAGACTTCCCCGGCTTCCTGGGCCTGGCGGGCCAGGTGGAGCACTGGTTCGGCCCGATGGTCGAGGACGCCGGATTCCACGACGCGGTGCGCGAGCACATCCGCGGGGGCGCGGCCCTGGTCGCCGTCGCCTCGGACCCGGCCCCGGACCCGGACACCGACGCGAGCCCGGGTGCGAGCCCGGGTGCGGGCACGGAGCTGCTCGGCGGGCTCCTGTTCGGCACGGACGCGGAGGCGGACGCGCCGGTCCACCACGTCCACTGGCTGGTCGTGTCCCGGCAGGCCCGCGCGGGCGGCGTCGGCCGTGCGCTGATGCGGGACGCGATGCGCAGGTGGGTGCGGGAACCGGCGGACATCGAGGTGGTCACCTTCGGCGCCGACCACCCCGGCGCCACCGAGAGCGGCGCCCGCGCCTTCTACGAGCGGCTCGGCTTCACCCCCGCCGAAGTCGTCGCCCCCGGCCCGGAGGGCGGCTCCCGCCAGCTCTTCCGCCGCGGGGCACGGGTCCGGCCCGCACACCGGGAACACGTCACGACGTACACGGGAGGCCCCGCATGAGCGAGTCGCAGGTCTGGGACGACGTCGACACCTACTTCGTCACCCACCTCGCAGCGGACGACGACGCCCTGGCGGCCGCCCGCAGGGAGAGCGACGCCGCCGGGCTGCCCCCGGTGAACGTCGCCGCCAACCAGGGCAAGCTGCTCCAGCTCCTCGCCCAGATCCAGGGCGCCCGCACCATCCTGGAGATCGGCACCCTGGGCGGCTACAGCACCATCTGGCTGGCCCGCGCCCTGCCCGCCGAGGGCCGCCTGGTCACGCTGGAGTACAGCGCCCGGCACGCGGAGGTCGCCACCCGCAACATCGCCCGGGCCGGACTCGACGCGCTCGTCGACGTACGGGTGGGTCCCGCGCTGGAGTCCCTGCCGAAGCTCGCCGACGAGAACCCGCCGCCCTTCGACCTGGTCTTCATCGACGCCGACAAGGGCAACAACCCGCACTACCTCGAGTGGGCGCTGAGACTGACCAGCACCGGCAGCCTGATCGTCATCGACAACGTGGTCCGCGGCGGCCGGGTGGCCGACGCCGACGACACCGGCGACGACGTACGCGGCACCCGCGCCGCCATCGAGCTGATCGGCAGCCACCCCCGGCTCAGCGGCACCGCCCTCCAGACGGTCGGCACCAAGGGGTACGACGGATTCGCGCTGGCGCGTGTGCTGGCCTGAGCTGCCGACTTGAGCTGTCGGCCTGAGCGCGCGGCCGGGCCTAGACCTCGTGGTAGAAGCCGACGTTGACGCTGCGCGGCTCCGCGCGGTCCTGCACCACCACCTCGCCGCTGCCGCCGCTGGGCAGCGGCACGGTGCCGCCGTACGGCAGAGCCTGCCGGTGTTCGCCGATGGTCAGCCGGACCTCGCTGGAGGGGTCCGCCTGGGAGCCGCGCAGCCAGCTCAGCCGCCAGGTGCCGTCGGCTGCGCAGCGGAACTCGAGGTGGACCCGGGAGACGAACAGCCAGTCGTCCGGCGTCGACAGCCGGCACACGGACTTGTCCCTGCCCACCCGCAGCACCGCGTCCGGCTCGCTGGGCGCGTCGGCCATCTGCATGCCGGCCGTGGCGCCCGCGTCCGCCGCGGTGACGGCGGCCATGGTGAGTTCGAGCACGTGCGCTCCTTCGAGATCCGTCGGCTTGTCGCCGCCGCATGATAGATCGACCGGTGAAGCCGTGTCCGGCGTCCGGCACAATGGGGTCATGACCGAGCGAAAGCCACCCGGCGTCGACTTCGAGTCCTGGGTCGACAAACAGATTCGTGATGCGGACGCGCGCGGCGAGTTCGCCGAACTGCCCGGCGTCGGCAAGCCCCTGCCGAGCGAGCTGGACAGCACCTACGACGAACTGTGGTGGGTCAAGCGGAAGATGGCCCGCGAGGGGTTCTCCGTACTGCCGCCCACACTGGCCCTGCGCAAGGAGGCGGAGGACGCCCTGGAAGCGGCGGCGAAGGCACCGTCGGAGCGGGTGGTCCGACGCATCGTCGAGGAGATCAACGTCAAGATCCGCGACGTCATGTTCAAGCCGCCGCCCGGCCCCCCGCTGGGTCTGAAGCCCTACGACGTCGAAGAGGTCGTACGGCAGTGGCGGGAGGGCCGGGCGGAGGGCTGACGCCCGTCGTTCACAGGCGCATCAGCCGGTCCGCCAGCTCGCGGTAGTCCCGCAGGGCCAGGCGGAGTTGCTCGGTGTCCGTGCTCGGCGCGCCGCCCGCCTCCCCGGACTCCTGCCAGGAGGTGCGCAAGGTCTGCCTACGGTGCGCCACGGCGTCGGTGAAGACGGCGGCGACCTCCTCCAGGACCCGGTCGGCCTCCTCGACGGAGGCTCGCGGCGCGTCCACGAACCCGGCCACCGCGTGGTGCAGCCGCTCACCGAGCCGGTCGAACGCGCCGGGCGGGACGAGCGAGGGGGCCGACGCGGGGGGTGGTGGTCGCCGGGGTGGCCCCGGCGGTGGTGCGGGACACGGCGGCGGTGGCGGCGTCACCGCCGGCCTTGGCGCCGGGGGTGGCGCTGGAGTCGGGGGTGGGATCGACCCCGGTGCCGGGACCGCCAGGGGTGCGGGGATCGGCGACCGCGCCGGGATGGGCGGGGCTGTGGGAATCGGTGGCCGCACCCGGGTCGGCAGCGGTGCCGGGACGGGCGGTGGTGCGGGGATCGGCGACCGCGCCGGGATCGGCGGGGCTTTGGGGATCGGTGGCCGCACCTGGGTCGGCAGCGGTGCCGGGACCGCCAGAGGTGCGGGGGTCGGTGGCCGCACCCGGGTCGGCAGCGGTGCCGGGACCGGCGGTGGTGCCGCGGTCGGCGGTGGTGCCGCGGTCGGCGGTAGTGCCGCGGCCGGCAGCCGTACGGCCGGTCTTGCCTGTTGTGCCTGTCACGTCGGACATTGCCTCAGCTCTCCTTCGGCCGGCGCTTGCCGAGCGACCACCCGTGCGGCGCCTGGGCCGCGGGTGTGGACGCCGGTGCGGGTGCCGGTGCCTGGGCAGGGGCGCCCGCTTCCGTACCGGTCCGCCGCCGCCCGTCGCCGCCGTCGTGGCGGGCCGGGCGCATCAGGGCCTCGAACAGGGCGCGGGCCTCGACCATGGACGCGCGCATCTCCTCCGTCCCCGCGCCACCGCCGTCCCGGGCGTCGTCCACGCGCGCGTGGGTCACACGATGCACGCGGCGGTAGCCCTCGACGTGGTGCGCGTGGTGCACGGACAGCGCCGTGAGCTGCTCCTCGTACTGCTCCCCGTCCGGGAAGCCCCGCGCACCGGCGAGTTCCGCGAGCAGCCGGTCCGCCTCGGCGACCGCCTCGCGCGGGGAGTCGACGAAGCGCTCCTGGGCCGCGTTCCAGCGCGCCTCGAAACGCTCGCGCTCGGCGGGTTCGAGGGGACGCGTGTGCAACGACCCGTGCCGCCGGCACCCGCTCGGCCAGTTCGCGTTCGGCCGCCTTGGTGTCGCCGTCGTGCCGGGCCACGGCCAGGTCGTACTCGGGCCCGAAGCGCCGCTTCAGGCTTCCGCCGTGCTGGGGGCCCCGTGCGCGCAGGGCAAGGACGGCCGCGGCGACGAGCACGACCGCCACGACCGCCACGACCGCCACGACCACGATCAAAGCGATGATCACGCCTGTGGACATGAGTGCGTGCGCCGTGAGGCGCTCGCTGTTCGAGTGGAGGTGAAAGGCCACCACCGCCGTGCTGTCGCAGCAGTGCGGTCGAAGCTGAGGGCAGCCTGACCCGGGAGGTGCCGGGGAGGGCGGCAAGCGGCCCTGACAACGCCGTGACGTGCCAGAACTGCCAGATGGTGCGGGTGCGGCAAGCGAGACGGAAAGGAGTACGCGAGGAACCGGTGCAGACGTTCCCTGATTCCACACCAGCTCCAACCTGGCGGATGCGGGCTGGATGCGGTGCGTCCCCACCTGGGCATTCGTGTGGGGAACTCCCCAGAAGTCACCGGGCTGACGTCTGGGGAGGCCACGGTGAAGTGCTGCGGGGTAGCCGTGGCGATGCCGCGGGGATAGAGCCGGGCTCCTCCTCCGTCGATCGAGCAGTGAGTGAACACGGGAACCGTCCCGGTCCTGACCTGCGACGACGCATCCTGCGTCGGCGTGGGCTGGGCCCACCGTCGGCCGATCGGGCCGGGACGGGGCGGAGCCGCCGTAGTACTCCGAGCCGGGGAGAGCCCGGCACATGGGGAAGGGCGGCAGCGGAAACGAGAAGGGAAGGAGGCTGCAATGCCGAAAGACGCGCTGCTGAACAGCGGTGCTCCGGAGGTCCGTAAGGGTCCTCACCAGCGGGTATCGGAGATGCAGGCCAAGCTTCACCGTTGGGCGGCGGCCGATCCCGGCCGCAGGTTCGACGATCTGTTCAACCTCGTGCACGACCCGGCGACGCTGCTTGTGGCGTTCGAACGGGTCGCGGGTAACAAAGGGGCCAAAACGCCCGGAGTTGACGGCCTGACGGTCGTCAACATCGAGCAGGATATTGGTCCTTATGGGTTCCTGGAGGATCTGCGTCGCGTACTCCGGACGGGTGAGTTCCGTCCGCTGCCGGTACGTGAGCGTCAGATTCCCAAGCCCGGCGGGAGCGGGAAGGTGCGCAAGCTCGGCATCCCGACCGTGACCGACCGGGTGGTCCAGGCGGCCCTGAAGCTGGTGCTGGAGCCGATCTTCGAGGCCGACTTCAAGCCGGTCTCCTACGGCTTCCGGCCCCTTCGGAGGGCACACGACGCGATCGCCGAGATCCACTTCTACGGCACCCACGGCTACCGCTGGGTCCTGGACGCGGACATCGAGGCGTGCTTCGACTCGATCGACCACACGGCCCTGATGGACCGGGTGCGGGGTCGGGTCAAGGACAAGCGCGTGCTGCTGCTGGTGAAGGCGTTCCTCAAGGCCGGCGTGCTCACCGAGTCCGCCGTCCGCGAGAGCTCCTACACCGGCACCCCGCAGGGCGGCATCCTCTCCCCGCTCCTGGCGAACATCGCCCTGTCGGCGCTCGATGAGCACCTGACAGAGCCGTGGGAACCAGGACGGGAGATGTCGACCGGACAGAGGCGTATGAGGCGCCGTCGCAAGGGTCTGCCGAATTGGCGGATCGTCCGCTACGCGGACGACTTCGTCGTCCTGGTGGACTCCGGCCGCGACGACACCGAAGCGCTGCGCGAGGACATCGCCGACGCACTGCGACCGCTCGGGCTGCGCCTCTCCGAGGCCAAGACCCAGGTGGTGCACATGTCGGAAGGGTTCGACTTCCTTGGGTTCCGCATCCAGTGGCGCCGCAAGCGGGGATCGGACAAGTGGTACGTCTACACCTACATCGCTGACCGGCCCATCCGGCAGCTGAAGGACAAGATCCGTGCCCTGACGAACAGAAAGTCGCAGCAGGACCCGAGGGACGTGCTGAGAAGGCTCAACCAGATCATGCGCGGCTGGGCCAACTACTTCAAGCACGCGGTCGCGAAAGTCACCCTGAGAACCCTCCAGCGTTTCGTCTGGCACCGGGTGATCAACTGGTGGCTGCGGCTGCACCGCTGGAGGTGGAAGGACGTCCGTCGACGTCTCACCGACCACAACGGCCGGTGGATCAGACCGTCGGCGGGCGGGATCGAACTGTTCGACCTGCAAACGGTGACGGTCAGCCGTTACCGCTACCGGGGCAACACGATCCCCAGCCCCTGGGCCTGCTCCGAACACGCCTGAACGGCAGATTCCGTGGAGAGCCCGGTGCGTTGAGAGGCGCACGCCGGGTTCGGTGAGCGGCGCGGAGAAACGGGCCGGTGGCAACACCGGTACCGCGCTCCGCGCCGACTCTACCTTCCGGGTTTTCGGCCTGCCGGCTCTCCGAGCGGGCCGGTTCGCCGTTCGGGTTGCCTCCAAGTCCGCGCTCAAACGGCGCACGGCGTGCGCCGAGGGCACATCGGTGGGAAAATACGCTTGCCCGGCCCGCCCGTCCCCTGCCGACAATGCCGGTCATGACCTGGACCGTCGCCCCGGAACCGTACGACTCCCCCGTCGCCGCCGCCCTCTGGCGCGCGTACTACACGGAGGTGAGCGACCGCTGGTACCAGCTGTACGAGGGGCACTCGACCGACCCCGACGAGCTGGAGCGGGAGATCGCCGCGGAGTCCGGCGCCGACCTCGCACCGCCCCGGGGAGGACTGCTGGTCGCGCGCTACGACGGTGAACCGGCCGGTACCTCCGGCGTACGGCTGCTGGACGGCACGACCGCCGAGCTGAAGCGGGTGTTCCTGTACGCCGGGATGCGCGGCCGGGGCGGCGCGGCGGTGCTCGTGCGGGCCGCCGAGGACGCGGCACGGGCGCTCGGGGCGGAGCACATGGTCCTGGACACGCGGGGCGACCTCGTCGAGGCCCGCGCCCTGTACGCGCGCCTCGGCTACACCGAGACCGAGGCGTACAACGAGAGTCCGTACGCCGAGCACTGGTTCGCCAAGGGGCTGCGCTCCGACCGCGACTCCTGACGGCGGCGTTCAGCCTGCCCGCGCGGGCGTACGCCCCTCGTGCGGGCGCTCCCGCTCCGAGCCGCACAGCTCCCCGGTCAGCTCCCGCACCAGCCGCACCAGGTCGGTCGGGCGGTCCGGACCCCACCAGTCGCCCAGCAGTTCGGCGAGCGAGTCCTCGCGGGCCTGCGCCAGCCGTTCGGCGACCTCGCGGCCCCGGCGGGTGAGGACCAGGTCGGGGCCCTCGCGGACGGCGAGGTGCCGCTCCTCCACCTGCCGGGCCGCCGCCATCACGGTGGCCAGGGGGACCGGGCTGCGCTCGGCGAGCTGGGCCGGCTCGACCCGGCCGTACTTCCTGACCCGCAGCAGCATCCAGCTGGACGCGGGCAGCAGGTCGTAGCCCGCCCGCGCGGTGATCCTGCGGTAGATCTCCCGGCGGCCCTCCCGGGTGCCGAGCACCGACAGGGCACGGCACACCTCGTCGCGCGAGGAGCGTTCCACCGGGTTGCTCGCGAGGGTCTGGGTGGCGTCCGGCGCCGTGACCGAGCCGCGCAGCCGGTCCTCCTTGAGGAACCAGGCCAGCAGGAAGGCGAGCAGGGCGACGGGCGCGGCGTACAGGAAGACGTCGGTGATGGAGGAGGCGTAGGCGTGGATCGCCTCGGGGCGCAGCGCGGGCGGCAGGGCGCCGATACCGCGCGGGTCGGCCTTGAGGGTGTCCACGGAGACGCCGGGCGGCAGGGCGGCGCCCCGGAAGGCGTCCGTGAGCTGGTCGCCGAGGCGGCTCGCGAAGATCGTGCCGAAGATGGCCACGCCGAACGACGCGCCGATGGACCGGAAGAAGGTCGCGCCGGAGGTGGCGACGCCCAGGTCCTCGTAGGCGACGGCGTTCTGCACGATGAGGACGAGGACCTGCATCACCAGGCCGAGGCCCAGGCCGAAGACGAAGAAGTAGGCGCCCATCTCGGCGGTGGCGCTGTTCTCGTCGAGCTGGTGCAGCAGGAGCAGTCCGAGGGTGGTGACGGCGGTGCCCGCGACGGGGAACACCTTCCAGCGGCCGGTGCGGCTGACGATCTGCCCGGAGACGGTCGACGACAGCAGCAGGCCGAACACCATCGGCAGCATGTACACACCGGACATGGTAGGGGTGACACCGCGCACGACCTGCAAGAACGTCGGCAGGTACGTCATCGCGCCGAACATCGCGAAGCCGATGACGAAGCTGATGACGGCGGAGAGCGTGAAGGTGCGGACGCGGAAGAGCTTGAGCGGCAGGACGGGCTCGGCCGCCCTGCGCTCCACGGCCACGAAGAGCACGGCAAGCACCACCGCCAGCACCGCGAGGCCGATGATCTGCGGGGAGCCCCAGGCCCAGGTCGTGCCGCCGAGCGAGGCCACCAGGACCAGGCAGGTGGCGACGGAGGCGATGAGGAGGGTGCCGAGGTAGTCGATGACGTGCCGGGTGGTGCGGCGCGGGATGTGCAGGACCGCGGCGATCACGGCGAGCGCGACGACGCCGATGGGCAGGTTGATGTAGAAGACCCAGCGCCAGCTGAGGTGCTCGGTGAAGACCCCGCCGAGCAGCGGCCCGAGCACACTGGTCGCACCGAAGACCGCACCGAACAGCCCCTGGTAGCGGCCGCGTTCACGGGGTGGGACCAGGTCGCCGACGATCGCCATGGACAGCACCATCAGCCCGCCGCCGCCCAGTCCCTGCAGGGCGCGGAAGGCGATCAGCTCGGACATGCCCTGCGCGATGCCGCACAGCGCGGAACCGACCAGGAAGATCCCGATCGCCAGCTGGAACAGCTTCTTGCGCCCGTACTGGTCGCCGAGCTTGCCCCACAGCGGGGTCGCGGCGGTGGCCGCCAGGAGGTACGCGGTGACCACCCAGGACAGGTGCTCTAGTCCGCCGAGATCGCTGACGATGGTGGGCAGCGCCGTGGACACGATGGTCTGGTCGAGTGCGGCGAGCAGCATGCCGAGGAGCAGGGCTCCGATGGAGACGAGTACGCCGCTGGAGACCTGCTCCCGCTCCCCCGGTGCGCCGGGCCGCGCCGGGTCCGGCTCCGACTCCGTAGCCTCGCGCACGTCTCCGGCCATCCCGACCTCCACAGGTGTCACGGTCCATCCTGGTCGGTGTGACCAGTTATGGCCGGTTCAGTCCTCCGGGAAGCCGGTATTCCGGGGGCGTGTGCGCCGAAGTATGGAGAAGATCTGCATAATCTCTGGAGGTCGCGAGGGGAGTCGCGAGGGGAGGGACGAACGCGTGGAGCAGCAGAAGGAGCCGTCGCAGGACCGGCCGGCGGGTGCCGCCTGCCCGGAGTGCGGCACACCCAGGGCGGCGGACAACACCCCGTCCTGCGCCTGCGGAACCAGGGCGTCCGACGCCCTGCGCGACGCCCGCACGGCCCAGGCGGCAGCGGCGGAGGACTTCGATCCGCTGCGCATACGGCCGTACGTCGAGCTGGACGGGACGGCCGGGACGGCCGGGGAGCCTTCGGACGCGTCCGACGTGTCCGAGGCACCCGAGGCGCCCGAGGCACCCGATGCGTCCGGCGAGCGCAGTACCGCGCCCGCGTCCGATTCCGAGCCGGACGCCACCATGACGCTGCGCGCCGTCGACGCCGGGGCCCCTGCCGGCTCGCCCGACGGGGGCACGGAAGCCACCTCCGCCCTGCCGACGCCCCTGGCCCCCTCAGCCGGCTCACCCAGCGCGCACGACCTGCGCCTGTTCGACGCGTCCACCACCGCGCCCCTCCCGCGGGTGCGCCCGGGGACGGAAAGTACGGGCAGCGCGGGACGGCCGTCGCGGAGGCGCCGCAAGGGCGTACTGCTGAGCGCGGCCGGAGCGGTCGTGGTCGTGGTCGGCGCGGCGGGTTTCGCCAGCGGGCTGTTCTCGTACGACACCCCGTCGCGGGACGGGGCGCTGCCGGACGAGGTCCGGGCGAGCGTGCCGGACCCGTCGACCGGCGAGGCGTCGCCGAGCGCCGGACCGAGCACGACCGCCGCCTCGCCGACGCCCTCCGCGTCCTCTTCCCCGTCCGAGTCCGCGTCCCCGTCGGCCGAACCGAGTGCTTCGGCCTCGCCTTCCCCGTCGGCGTCGAGCGCCTCGCCCACGCCGTCCCGGTCGGCCGAGCCGACGCAGAGCACCAGCGCGTCGGCCGGCGACGCCCCGCAAGAGTCCGAGGAGGACGACCGGGACCCCGGCGGCGGCCCCACACTGCGTCGCGGCGACCAGGGCCCGGAGGTCGTGGAACTTCAGCAGCGCCTGAAGGAGAAGTGGATGTACTGGGGCGACCTCGACGGCGACTACAACCACCAGGTCGAGGACGCCGTCCGCCAGTACCAGCGGGAGCGCGGCATACGCACCGACGAGATCGGCGTCTACGGCCCGGAGACCCGCCGCAGGCTGGAGTCGGAGCCTCGGCAGCGGTAGCGGCGGGCGTACAGCGCGGGCGGCGCCGTACAGCGGGCCTCTTGGCCGCCGTCAGCCGATGTGCACGCGCGGCCCACCGTCAGCCGATGTGCAGCCGCAGCCCACCGTCCGCGTCGGCCTCGACACGCACCCGCGTCAGGTCCTCCACGACCACGTCCGGCCCGTGGAACCCGGCGCGCGGTCCGACCCCGACGACCCGCATCCCGGCGGCGCGCCCGGCCGCGATACCGGCGCCGGAGTCCTCGAAGACGATGCAGTCGGCGGGGGCGATGCCCAGTTCGGCGGCGCCCTTGAGGAAGCCCTCCGGGTCGGGCTTGCTCGCGCCGACCGACTCGGCGGTGACCCGGACGTCCGGCTGCGCGAGCCCGGCGGCGGCCATCCGCGCGGTGGACAGGGCCACGTCGGCCGAGGTCACCAGGGCGTGCGGCAGGCCGCGCAGCGAGGTGAGGAACTCCGCGGCGCCGGGAATCGCCACGACGCCCTCGGTGTCGGCGGTCTCCTCGGCGAGCATGCGCGCGTTGTCGGCGTGGTTGTGCTCCATTGGCCGGTCCGGCAGCAGCAGCGCCATCGAGGCGTAGCCCTGCCGTCCGTGGACGACCTTCATGACCTCGTCGCCGTCCAGCCCGTGCCGGTCGGCCCAGCGCCGCCAGACGCGGTCCACGGCGGCGTCCGAGTTGACGAGGGTGCCGTCCATGTCGAGCAGCAGGGCACGGGCGGGCAGAACGGTGGTGGCGGTGGCCGTCATCGGCAGACTCCAAGGGGCGGGGAGGAAACAAGGCGGCCCCGCCCGCCGGTCAGGGAGAACGGGCGGGAGCCACTTTGTTCATCCACGGTACAAAATAGACCGGGTTCGCGCCACCGGCACGCACCGCCCGCGCACGCCGCCGGCCGCTCAGCCGGCGATCGCCTCCCACAGGCTCCACACGCCGAGGCCCAGCATGAGCACGGCCGCGATCTTCGTGATCAGCCCCAGCGGCACCCGCTTCATCAGGGCCTTTCCACCGACGATGCCGAGCCCGGCCACCGCCCACAGCGCGAGCACCGCGCCGAGGCCGACGGAGAGCGGGTCGTCGTAACGGGCCGCGAGGTTGGCCGTCATGATCTGCGTCAGATCGCCGAACTCGGCGACCAGGATGAGCATGAAGCCCGCCCCGGCGACCTTCCAGAAGGACTGGTCCTGCGGCTTGCGGACCTCCTCGTCCTCGTCGTCCTTCTTCATCAGCAGCACGGCGGCGCCGCCCAGGAACAGCACACCGGTGATCGCGTGCACGAGCTGCTGCGGCAGCAGGGTCAGCACACTGCCGGCCGCGACCGCGAGCACGACGTGCAGCAGGAAGGCGGCGGCGACGCCCGCGAACACGTACGAGGCGCGGTAGCGGGTGCCGAGGACGAGGCCGGCGAGGGCGGTCTTGTCCGGCAGTTCGGCGAGGAAGACGACACCGAAGACGAGCGCCGTCACGGTCAGGCTGATCAAGATTCCTCAATCGGTCGGGGCCACCCCACCGAGAGTGCTGATTGCGCGGATTTCACGATCTCCGCGACGCGCGACACCTCGGCACGGCAGCACACGGATCCACCCGTGCCGTACGGCACGGGCGTGCACTGCTTGCCGAAGGTCTCGCTGGCCGGCCTCGCGAACGAGGTCTGCCTCCGGGCGCCGGCTCAGGCGGGCTGAGCAGTATGTCGACGGTCCGGCGAAGAGCTACTCCCCTTCTGCGCCGTCCATAGTACGCGAACCCCCGGCCGGGACCGAGGGCCGAAAGTCCCGCGCCGAGGACCGCCGGGTCCCGTCAGGCCCCGCGCCGAGCCCCCGTCAAAGTCCTGTGACGAGTCTCGTCGCCCTTCTAGACGTGCCATGCACACGTCACTAACTTCTTACCGACCGCACACCTGTGCGCCATGCGGCGTCGCGAGCATTCCCCTGCCCGCGCCCCAACACCCCCACACCCCAAGGGAGTTCGCATGCCGAAGTTCTACGCGCGTCGACGGCTCGGTTTCCTCGCCGCGTTCACCGGGCTCATAGCCTCCGCCGGGCTCCTCAACGGCCCGGCCGCCTCCGCCGCCCTCCCCACCCCGGTCAGCGCCGCCACCGCCCGCACCTACCTCGCCTCCCTCACGGTGGCCACCGAGGACCGGACCGGCTACGACCGCGACCTCTTCCCGCACTGGATCACCCAGTCCGGCACCTGCAACACGCGCGAGACGATCCTCAAGCGCGACGGCACGAACGTCGTCACCAACTCCTCCTGCGCCGCCACCAGCGGCAGTTGGTACTCCCCCTACGACGGCGCCACCTGGTCCGCCTCCTCCGACGTGGACATCGACCACATGGTCCCGCTCGCCGAAGCCTGGGACTCGGGCGCCGACTCCTGGACCACCTCGCGGCGGCAGGCCTTCGCCAACGACCTGACCCGGCCCCAGCTGCTCGCGGTCACCGACAACGTCAACCAGTCCAAGGGTGACCAGGATCCGGCCACCTGGATGCCCTCGCGCAGCGCCTACCGCTGTACGTACGTGCGCGCCTGGGTGCAGGTGAAGTACTACTACGACCTCTCGGTCGACTCGGCGGAGAAGTCCGCGCTGCAGGGCTACCTCGCCGACTGCTGACGCCCCGTACACCGTCCGTTCGGCGCGGAACCTCCCCGCCGGCCTCCGTCGTTCCGTACCGTACGGGGCGACGGAGGAGAGGATCATCATGGCGGAACTGCGCCTGGGCCCACTGTTGAGGTACACCGACGGTTCGTGCGCGACCGTCTGGGTCGAGACGGACCGCCCCTGCACGGCCGAGGTGCGCTGCGCCGACGGCGCCCGGGGGACGGCCCGCAGCTTCCGGATCGCGGACCACCACTACGCCCTGGTCACGGTCGGCGGCCTGACCCCCGGCACGGCGACGGAGTACGAGGTGCTGCTCGACGGCACCGGCGTGTGGCCGCCGCCCGATTCCCGCTTCCCGCCCTCGGTGATCGCCACGCCCGGGGACGACGACGGCATGCGCGTCGCCTTCGGCTCCTGCCGCTGGGCGGCGCCGCCCTCGGGAGGCAAGGGCAGGGTGGGTCCCGACGCCCTGGACACCCTCTCCGCCCGCGTCGCGGCCGATCCCACAGGCGCCCGCCCGGACGTGCTGCTGCTGCTCGGCGACCAGGTGTACGCCGACGAGATCTCCGATGCCACGCGCGAGTGGATCGCGGGCCGCCGCGACGTGACGGCGGGCCCCGGCGACCAGGTCGCCGACTACGAGGAGTACACCCGCCTCTACTACGAGTCCTGGCTCGACCCCGAGGTGCGCTGGCTGCTGTCCACCGTGCCGAGCTGCATGATCTTCGACGACCACGACGTCATCGACGACTGGAACACCTCCGCCGCCTGGCTCGCCGACATGCGGGCCACCGACTGGTGGCAGGAGCGGGTGCTGAGCGGGCTGATGTCGTACTGGGTGTACCAGCAGCTGGGCAACCTCTCCCCGGACGAACTGGCCGCCGACCCGCTCTACACGACCGTGCGCGAGGCGTCCGACGGCACCGACGCCCTACGGGAGTTCGCCGCACGGGCCGACGCCGATCCGGCCTCCGTCCGCTGGAGCTACCGGCGCGACTTCGGGCGCACAAGACTGCTGATGGTCGACTCCCGCGCGGCCCGCGTCCTGGACGAGGACCGCCGCACAATGCTCGACCCGGGCGAGGCCGCCTGGCTGCGCGAGCAGGTCATGGAGGGCCGGGGTGACGGCGACGGAGACGGCGAGGGCGAGGGCGAGGGCGACAGCCACAGCGGCGGCGCTTACGACCACCTGCTGATCGGCACCTCCCTGCCCTGGCTGCTGCCCCACCTGGTGCACGACGTGGAGGCGTGGGACGCCGCGATGTGCGGCGGCGAGCGGGGCGCCCGCTGGGCACGGATCGGGGAACGGATACGGCGCGGCGCGGACCTGGAGCACTGGTCCGCGTTCCCCTCGTCCTTCGACGCCCTCGGCGACCTGATCGCCGACGCCGGCACCGGGCCGGGGGCGCCCGCGACGGTGAGCGTGCTGTCCGGCGACGTCCACCACGCCTACGTGGCCGAGCCGTCGTGGCCGGGGCGCACGCCCGACGCGCGGGTGGCCCAGCTGACCTGCTCCCCCGTCCACAACTCGGTGCCGCTCTCGATCCGCCTCGGCTTCCGTTTCGGCTGGAGTGCTCCGGCGCGGGCCCTCGGGCGGCGCATCGCCCGGCACGGACGCTGTGCGCCTCCGGCGGTGAGCTGGCGCAGGACCGGCGGGCCCTGGTTCGGGAACCAGATCATGACGCTGACCCTGCGTGGGCGGTCGGCCCGGCTGCGCCTGGAACAGGCCCGCGCGAACCGGGACGGTACGAACGTCCTGCGGACGGTCGCGGACCGGAAGTTGACGTAGCCGTACGGAGCCGTACCTAGCCGGACGGAGCCGGACGGAGTCGTAGGGCGTTGTTCCGGAATGAGTCGGCGAGGGCGGGGCGGGGTATGAATTGAGTCACATCGGCGGGCCGCACCGCGAGCGTGGGAGCGCTCCCACCTGGATTGGCGACAGCGCCGAGCAGGTGACTGCACGTCAGGTTATGGCGGAATGTTGAACTTGCAAGTACTCATTAGGCTCACCTAACGTGGGCAGCCCACTCGGTTCCGTCCCCCACCGGCCCGCCCCGGCCGGCCGACCGAAGGAGCACCCCCCGCATGCCCGCACGCCTCAACAGCACCAGCGCCCAGCCGTACGTGCTCGGTCTGTTCCGCATAGTCGTCAGCCTGCTCTTCGCCTGCCACGGCGCCGCCTCCCTCTTCGGCGTCCTCGGCGGCGCCGCGATGACGGGCGGCACGATCGACGCGGGCACCTGGCCGGGCTGGTACGCGGCCGTGATCCAACTGGTCGGCGGCGGCCTCGTCCTGCTGGGCCTCGGCACCCGCCCGGCAGCGGTCATCTGCTCCGGCTCCATGGCCTACGCCTACTTCAAGGTGCACCAGCCGGAGGCCCTGTGGCCGATGGAGAACGGCGGCGAGGCCCCCGCCATGTTCTGCTGGGCCTTCCTGCTGCTCGCCTTCACCGGTTCCGGCGCCTTCGGCCTGGACCGTCTCCTCGTCCGGCGCGCGTCCGAGCGGGAAGGGTCCGCCCCCGAGCGGCAGACGCCGGTCGCCGCCTGAGCGGACCGCCGCGGACCCCCTCCCTCGTGTGAACGCCCTGCGTCGATCACACAAGCCCCCTGTGAACCCTCTGTCACACCCCGGGCGTACGCTGTATGGCTGTCATTGGCCGCTCCTGCCGTCCCCGCGTCTCGCGGCAAGGCCCGGCCCACGGGGGAGTACCGGGGAGTTGTCGTGGTCGAAGGTCTGGGAAGTATCGGGTCGCTGGTCAGCAGCCCATGGATTTATGTGCTGGTGGGCGCTTCGGTGCTGCTCGACATCTTCCTGCCGGTGCTGCCGAGCGGGGTCCTGGTGATCACGGCGGCGACGGCTGCGGCCGCGGGTTCGGGAGCTGCGGCTGCCGGGCGGGTCCCGCAGGACGTCCCCGACATCCTCGTCCTCACGCTCTGCGCGGCGACCGCGTCCGTCATCGGCGACCTGGCCGTCTATCGCCTCGCCTGGCGCGGCGGGGCCCGGCTGGACCGCGCGATCGCCCGTTCCCGGCGGCTGACCACCGCGCAGGAACGTCTCGGCGGCGCCCTGGCCCGCGGCGGCGGTGCCCTCGTCGTCCTGGCCCGTTTCGCCCCGGCCGGCCGCTCGGTCGTCTCACTCGTCGCCGGCGCGGCCCATCGCCGGGTCCGCGAGTTCCTCCCCTGGTCGGCCCTGGCCGGCCTGGCGTGGGCCGCGTACAGCGTCGCCCTCGGCTACTTCGGCGGCCAGTGGCTGGGCGCCACCTGGCTGGCGACGGGAGTGTCGCTGGTGGCGCTGTTCGGCGCGGGCGCGGCGGCCGCATACCTGATGCGCCGCCAGCCACGAACGACGGAGGCCTCATAGCACCGGCGGCTCGTAGCTCCGGAGGCCTCATAGCACCGGAGACTCGTAGCGACGAAGACTCGTCGCGCCGGAGGCTCCTAGCCGCGTACACCTCGGCAGCGAGGCTTCAGGAGGCCTTTCGCGCTCCGGCGCCTCCCCGTATCTCCAGGTCGGCCAGCAGCTCGGTCGTGGCCGCGGTGACGGCCTCGACGGCGCGGTCGAAGACCTCCTGGTTGTGCGCGGCGGGCGCACGGAATCCGGAGACCTTGCGTACGTACTGAAGGGCGGCGGCCCTGATCTCGTCCTCGGTGGCCTCCTCGGCCAGCACGGGCGGACGCAGGGTCTTGATGCTGCGGCACATGACGTCAGTCTCCCCTCTCCAGGTCCACCCGCCAGTCGTTCGACCTGATCCAGTGGCCCTTCGGATACTCGAAGTCGACCTGCCCGAGGAGCGTGAACCCGGCCCCTCGGCAGACCGCGTTGGAGGCGGCGTGGCCGACGCCCGGGAAGGCGTGCAGATACCGGTGGGTCCCGGTGGTGCGGGCAGCCTCCCGGACCGCGCGGGCCGCCCGCACGGCCAGCCCCCGCCCCTGGAACTCCGGCAGCACGCCCCACCCGGTCTCCCACACCTCGGTGTCCCGCCAGGTCCGCGGCCAGTACCCGACGGAGCCGACGGTCTCACCGCCGTCCGCCAGCGTCACCCGGTACATCTGCCCGGGTCCCGGTTCCGCGTACCGACGGTGCCGGGCCAGGAGCCGCTCCTCGCTCTCCGGGCCGCCGAGGTGCGCGGTCATCTCCGGGCTGTTGGTCCTGCGCAGCAGCCACAGGTCCCCCTCCGCCCAGGGGACCAGGCACACCCGCTCCCCGCCCGGCGCGATCCGCTCGTCCATGCCGTCCATGTCTTTCACGGTAGGGCAGGGGTCTGACAGTCGGGCCGGGCCGCGGGGCCACCCTTTCGCGTGAACCACCGAAGGGAACGCGCGCCTCAAAATCGAACAGGCGTATCATTGGCACGTGGCTACGACCTATGATTTCCCCAGTGATCTCCTCGCCGGTCAGGAGGAACTGCATCAGGTCCGGGCCGAGCTTGCGGCCCTGCTCAAGAGACTTCCCTGGTCCGTCGAACCGCTCGACGGCTTCAGCGACGACAACGGCTGGCGCAAGGTCGAACGCCCGGCCTCCCCCGGCTGGTCGGCGGACGAGCAGGCCGAGGTCGAGAAGCTACGGCAGCGCGAGCGCGAGCTGGCCGTGTTCGTCAGCACCCATCGCTACTGGTCGGAGATGACCGGCGCCGACCAGGTGAGCGCCCGGTCGGAGCTGAAACACGCTCATGAGGGACCGCACGCGTAAGGCCCCCGGAAGATCTCCGGGGGCCTTGGCTCCGACGACGACGCCGGTCCTGGTGGGCGCGGACGGTTTCGAACCGCCGACATCCTGCTTGTAAGGCAGGCGCTCTACCCCTGAGCTACGCACCCAGGACGAGTCGACAGCCTACATGGCCCGGGGCGCCGCCCGGCAAACGCGTTCCCGCCGTGCTCACGCGGGGGTCGGGGGTTAACCCCACCCTCGATCCGGTAGCGGCCCGGATCCCGGCGGGAGCACCCGCTCCGTACGGTCGAAGAGCCTCACCGAGAAGGTCTCCGCCGGCGCGGAAGGCCCCGGGTGCGGCACCTCGTCGTCCGTTCCAGGGGGAGACCGTCATGCCCGCCCGTACCGTTCCCGTCCGCGCGTTCGCCGCCGTCGGCGCCGTCGCCGTCCTCGTCGCGGGCCTCAGCGCCTGCGCCTCCGCCTCGGACGACAACGACCCCGAGCACCGGTCCTTCGCCCTCCAGGGCCGTACGCTCACCGTCGACTCCGACGACTCCGCCCTGGAGATCGTCGCCTCGGACGACCAGGCGTCCGGGAAGATCCAGGTCACGCGGTGGTTCTCCGGGTCGGTCGCCATCGGCTCGGACCCCGAGGTGACCTGGAAGATGGACGGCGACCGGCTGGTGCTGCGGATGCACTGCTCCGGCGTGGTCGCCGACTGCGCGGCCAAGCACCGCATCGAGGTGCCGCGCGGCATCGCGGTCAAGGTGAGGGAAGGGGACGGCAGCGTGCGGGCCAGCGGCTTCGAGGACGCGCTGAACATCCGTACCGGCGACGGCTCCGTGCACGTCACCGACTCCTCCGGGCCGCTGGAAGTGCGTACCGACGACGGTTCCGTACGTGCCGCGGTCTCCTCCCGCCAGGTGCGGGCGCACACCCGCGACGGGTCGGTCCGGCTGGACCTCGGCACCGTCCCGGACCAGGTGGAGTCCCGCACCGACGACGGCTCCGCGACGATCTCGCTGCCCCGGGCCACCTACAAGGTGTCCACCGACACCGATGACGGCGCGGTCGACGTGTCCGTGCCCACCGACGACGCCGGCACGCACGTGGTCGACGCCCGGTCCGTCGACGGCAGAATCACCGTGCGAACCGCGAACTGACCGGCCCGTGTGTTCGTCCCTAACGGGTGGGAGAATGAACCCGGGCAGGACGGACGACACGGGAGAGTGATGTGACGGCGACGCCATCGCAGCCGTACTCGCCGATGGTGGCGCGCGCCCAGCGCCTGCCGCACCGCTCGCGTCGGCGACGGGCCGGCGCGGTCACCGGCACGCTCACCCTGATGGGTCTGCCCCTGCTCGCCGTGTTCGCGCTCCCCGCGGCGTTCGCCGGGGGCGGTACCCGGCGCTGGTTCGGCGGGCGGGCCGAGAGCCAGCGGGCGGAGGCCCAGACCGCGAAGGACGACGCGGCCGCCGCCTTCTACGAACTGGACACCGCCCAGCGGGACCTGCGGATCTCGATAGAGACGATCGCGGCCGTCGACTCCTCCCCCGCCGCCCGGCGCGCGGTCACCGACTTCGATGCCCTGGGCCGGCGCATCGACGAGGTCAGCCACCAGTACATCAGCGCCGTCGACGCCCACGACCTGGACCGGGACGACCTGGAGGCGTCCGCCGCCGCCCGCGCCCGCACGGAACTGACCGCCGCCAGGACCGAGCTGGGCCGGGTCAAACAGGAACTCGACCGCTTCGCCGAGGGCCTCGGCCCGCTGCTCGGCAAGGCCGAAACCCAGTTGGCCCGGCTGGCGCCCGCCGTCGAACGCGCCCGGCAGGCTCTGCTCGCCGCCTCCAACGCCCTGGACGCCGCACGCGGCTCCGGTCTGCAGGCGGACGACCTCGCCACCCGTCTCGCCGCCCTCGGTCCGGAGCTGACCCGGCTGAACCAGGGCGCGGGACAGCACGGCGTGCCCCAGACCCTCGAGCGGGCCGAACGGGTCACCCGGGAGGCCGAGGCGGTCCGCGCCGAGGCCGAACGACTGCCCGAGCGCGCCGCCGAGATCGGCCACCGCCTGGTCTCCCTGCGCACCCGCGCGCAGGCGCTGACCACCCGCACCGAACAGGTCGAGCCGGTGCTGAGCGAGCTGCGGCGCCGGTTCACCGCCGCCTGCTGGCAGGACCTCCAGCACGTGCCGGACCAGGCCACCGAATCGGTCCGGCAGGCCGAGCGGAAGCTGGCCGAGGCGCAGGCCGCCCGCGACGAACAGCGCTGGCCCGACGCCACCGCCCTGCTGTCGACGGTACGAGCGCTGCTGAACTCGACCGACGAGGCCGTATCGGCGGCCGGCGACCGGCTGCGGCAGCTCAACGCCGTGCAGAAGGACCCGCAGCAGGAGATCGAGCGCACCCGCTTCGCCATCCGCGACGCCCAGCGCCTTGCCATGGCCGGTCGCAACACCCCCGAGCCCCGTCACGCGCGTCCCCTGGACGAGGCCGTGGCCCGGCTGGACCGGGCGGTCACCACGCTGGAGGGGCGGCACCCCGACTACTGGCACTTCCTGACGGAGACGGAAGCGGTCCGGCAGACGGTGGCCCATGTGGTCGCCCAGATCCGCGAGGAGCGCGGGGCCGGTCACTGATCACCCAGATCGGCCGACCGGGACCCGGGGCCGGCCGTGCCGGTTAACCTGTGCCCATGCCTCGCTACGAGTACCGCTGCCGCAGCTGCGGCGACACCTTCGAACTGAGCCGTCCCATGGCCGAGTCCTCGGCTCCCGCCGCCTGCCCGGCAGGTCACGACGACACGGTGAAGCTGCTGTCGACGGTCGCGGTCGGCGGCTCGGCCTCCGCACCGGCGCCGTCGTCGGGCGGCGGTGGCGGTGGCGGTGGGGGTTGCTGCGGTGGCGGCTGCTGCGGCTGAGCCCGGCGCCCTTCCGCTCCTGCCGGATCGCCCTCGGCTCCCGTCAGCTCCCCAGGTAGCGCAGCACCGCAAGCACCCTGCGTGAATAGCCCTCCCCTCCGGTCAACTCAAGTTTGTCGAAGATCGCGTTGGTGTGCTTCTCCACCGCGCTCTGCGAGATGTGCAGCCGACGGGCGATCGCCGCGTTGGTGTGGCCCTGCGCCATCTCTGCCAGTACGTCCCGCTCCCGCACGGTCAGCCGGGCGAGCAGGTCTGTGTGCGTCGTCCGGCCGAGCAGCTGACGGACGACCTCCGGGTCGAACGCGGCGCGTCCGGCGGCTACCCGCTCCAGCGCGTCCAGGAACTCGTCGACCTGGACCACCCGGTCCTTGAGCAGGTATCCGACTCCTTCCGTCTCCCCGGTGAGCAGCTCGGTCGCGTACCGCTTCTCGACGTACTGCGAGAGCACCAGCACTCCGACCCCTGGCCACCGCCCGCGTATCTCCAGGGCCGCGCGCAGACCCTCGTCCGTGTGCGTGGGCGGCATCCGGACGTCGGCGACGACCACGTCCGGCGGGTCCTCGGCGACCGCCTTCAGGAGCAGCTCGGCATTGCCGACGGCCGCGAGGACCTCGTGGCCCTCCTCCGCCAGCAGCCGCACCAGCCCCTCCCTCAGCAGGGTCGAGTCCTCGGCGAGGATCACCCGCATGGCAGCTCCGCGGCCACGAGGGTCGGCCCTCCCGGAGGGCTGTCCACGCTGAGGCTGCCGTCGAGGGCGGCGACGCGCCGGGCGAGCCCGAACAGTCCGCTGCCCGCGGCGTTGGCCCCGCCGCAGCCGTCGTCCCGCACGCTCACGTACATCCGTTTCTCCTCCGCTCTGACAGCGACGCTTATCCGGGTCGGCGCCGCGTGCTTGACCGCGTTGGTGACCGCCTCGCAGACGACGAAGTACGCGACGGTCGCCACGGCCTGCTCGGGCTCCTCGGCCAGGTCGTACTCCACTCCCACCGGTACGGACGCCCGCTCGGCGACCGTTTCCAGGGCCGCGCGCAGCCCCGCCTCGTCCAACGTGGTCGGGTAGATCCGCCAGGCCACCTCGCGCAGCTCGTCCAGGGCCCGGCGGCTCTCGTCGTGGGCCTGGCCCAGCAGGCGGTCCCGGCGCTCGGCGTCCTGGCTGCGGCGGGCCCGGCCGAGCAGCATGCCGAGGGCGACGAGGCGCTGCTGCACACCGTCGTGCAGGTCGCGCTCGATGCGGCGCCGTTCGTCGTTCACCGCGTCGACCACCGCGGCGCGGCTGGCGGACAGCTCGGCGATCCGACGCTCCAGCTCCTCCTGGTGCCGGGGGCCGAGGAAGTGCCGCGCCAGCTGCCCCTCCAGTCCCACCACACCGAATATTCCCTGCACGGTGAGGAACACGAGGAAGAAGCCGCCCAGACTGCCCAGGACCAGCGAACCGGGGTTGCGTATGCCGTCCAGCAGGAGCCAGCCGTACACCCCGAAGGTGCCGTACGCCAGACCGATGGCGGCCGTCAGCATCACGACCCCGCCCAGGACGCCCAGGGCCCAGTGGCAGGCGACGTACCGCAGCGCCCGCACGTCCTCGTACGCGGGCGTGACGCGGAGGTCGAGCCACATCCGCAGCCGGCCCCGCTCCAGCTCCGCCAGGATCCGCGCGCCCGCGAGGACCGGGCGCAGTACGGCACGGCGCCCCTTCGGCCAGGCGGCCACCGGCAGCAGGGCCACGCCGGCCAGCAGGGCGAAGAGCAGCTCGACGGCGGCCGCGGCGGTCCCCAGGATGAGGCCCGCCCCGCACCGCACTACACGTCGCGCCATGACTCGCATGATCGCGAGGCTAGTCGGGCGCGGTGGGCGGGCACACTGCGGAAAACCGCAATTCCCGCCTGCGGTACACCGCAATCGATCATGCGGTCTTCCTCAGGGTCCCTTCAGCCGCGATTTTCTAGCGTGGTCGTCATGACAGCCATCGCAGCGCAGCCGGCCGTGGACAGCGGCGCGGCACCGCAGTGGATCAACGACCTCATGGACGCCCTCGGCGCCCCCGGCGCCGGTCTCGCCATCGCTCTGGAGAATCTCTTTCCTCCCCTGCCGAGCGAGGTGATCCTGCCGCTGGCCGGGTTCGCGGCGAGTTCCGGCCGGATGAGCCTGATCGCCGTCCTGCTGTGGACGACGGCGGGTTCGGTGATCGGCGCGCTCGCCCTGTACGGGATCGGTGCCCTGCTCGGCCGGGACCGCACGGTGGCGATAGCGGGGAAGCTGCCGCTGGTGAAGGTGTCCGACATAGAGAAGACGGAGGCGTGGTTCCTCAGGCACGGGACCAAGGCGGTGTTCTTCGGCCGGATGATCCCCATCTTCCGCAGCCTGATCTCCGTGCCGGCGGGGGTGGAGCGGATGCGGCTGCCCGTCTTCCTCGCCCTGACGACGCTGGGCAGCGCAATCTGGAACACCGTGTTCGTCCTCGCGGGCTACGCGCTGGGGGACAACTGGTCGGAGGTCTCGGGCATCGCCTCCACCTATTCGAAGGTGATCCTCGCGGCGGCCGCCCTGGCGCTGGTGGTCTTCGTCGTCATGCGGCTGCTGCGGCCGGGCGCCGGTCACCGTCGGCGGGGCCGCGGCGACGACGGGCGGCAGGACATACGGCCGCCGGCCGACGACGACGGCCACCCCGGCACCGGGGGCGGTGCCGGGGACGGGGACGGGGACGGCGGGTTCAGCGGGTCGGGCGCACCTCGCGCAGGAACTCGCGAAGGATCCGCTCACCGGCCAGGACGCCGCGCTCGGGCAAGGCGCTGATCGTCGGAGCCGTCCATCCGGAGTCGGCCAGTTCGCCGTGGCCCGGGCGCCAGCCGCGGTCGGCGGCGAGGAGCAGGTCGGCGTCGAGGAGCGAGTCTCCGGCGGCGAGGGTGAGTTCGGCGCCGGTGCGGCGGGCGACCTCGTGCACGGCGGCGCTCTTGGTGAGCGGCTTGGGCACGGCGTAGATCTTGCGGCCCTGGAGGGACACGGTCCAGCCGCGGTTCTCGGCCCACACGGCGAGTTCCTTCACCCAGTCCTGCGGCAGCAGGTCGCGTTCGACGACCAGGTAGGCGAAGAGGTCCTCGGCGACCCGGTGCTTGCGCACCCACAGCGGGTCGGCGGTGTTCGCCAGGTGGTCGCGGACCTCGGCGAGCGAGGCGCATTCGTCGGCCAGCCGTGCGGTCACCCGGGCGTGCCAGCCGGGGTCGGAGACGCCGTCCACCAGCAGGTGGCCGCCGTTGGCGCAGATCGCGTACTTCGGCGCGGGGCCCGGGAGGTTGATCCGCTGGTACTGCTTGCGGGTCCGGGTGGTGGTCGGCACGAAGAGGGCCGAGTCGCCGAGGTCGGTCAGCAGTTGGGCGGCCGTCTCGGTCAGGTAGGAGAGGGGTCTGCTCTCGTAGACCTCCACGCACAGCAGGCGGGGTGCCCGCAGGTCGGGCATGGTCAGTCCGAGGGCGGCCGCGGAGTAGATGAGCGTGCGGTCGAGGTCGCTGGCGACGAGTACGGGCATCAGAGCGTCACCGCCTTGCCGTCGGCGCCGGTGGCGCCCCGCGTGTACTGGGGGTGGATCAGCCCGACACAGGTGTACGGGAGGTCGGCGACCTCCTCCACGGGCACGCCCCGTTGTTCGGCCAGCAGGCGGACGTGGTCCAGGTCGGCGCCGGCTCCGGCGCGGGCCAGCACCTTCCACGGGACGCGGCGCAGCATCACCCGCGTGGTCTCGCCGACACCGGGCTTGACGAGGTTCACGTCGTGGATGCCGTACTCCTCGCTGATGCGCTCGACGGCGGCCCAGCCCTCCCAGGTGGGGGTGCGGTCGGCGGAGAGGAGGTCCTTCGCCTGGGCGTCGACCGTGTCCGTGACGTCGGGGAAGCGGGCGCAGACGGCGTCGAGGAAGTCCGGTGACAGGTCGGCGTCGGCGAGTTCGCGGTAGAACTTCGCGCCGTGGAAGTCGTGCGGGCCGACCAGGTCGGCGCGGAGCACGGTGCGGGATATCAGGCCGGAGACGGTGGAGTTGAGGCAGGCGGAGGGGATGAGGAAGTCGTCACGGGTGCCGTAGGTGCGTACGCAGGAGCCGGGATCGGCCAGTACGGCGATCTCCGGGTCGAAGCCGGTGATGCCGTCGGTGGCCTCGAATTCGCGCAGGGCGGCGGCGAGTTCGCGGGTGATGGCGCCCTTGCCGGTCCAGCCGTCGACGAAGACGACGTCGGCGGGGTCGTGGTGGTCGGCCAGCCAGCGCAGCGCGTTGGCGTCGATGCCGCGGCCCCGGACGATCGACACGGCGTAGTGGGGGAGGTCGAGACCATGGCGGAACTGCGCCCAGCGGCGCATCAGAACGCCGACCGGGGTGCCCGCGCGGGCGAGCGAGACCAGGACGGGGCGGGGCGAGCGCTCCGCGAGCACGATCTCGGTGACGGCGCCGACGGCGCGCGCCAGCCGGGCCGCGGACGTCTCGAGCGCCGCGTGGAACAGGTCCTGGTACTGCTCGCTGGGCTGGTACTCCACGGGCAGCGACTCGGCGTAGTGCGCGCCGCCGCGCTGGATCGCCTCCTCGCGCTCCTCGGTCGGTGCCTCCAGCGTCACGTCCGAGAGGTCCTGGAGCAGCCAGCCGACCTCGTCGGGCGCGTACGAGGAGAAGTCGGGGCCGCGCAGGGGCTCGGGCAGCATGGAGGGCCTTTCGGTGTCGTGCGGGGGGCGCGGGACGTACGACGGGACGACCGCCAGCAGGACGTGGGGTACGTGGGCGGCGAGCCGGGCCGGCAGTCCGTCCGGGGCGTGCAGCGCGGGGGTGTCGGCGGCCGAGTCGACGACGGCGACGACGGCGTCGAAGCCGCCGCCCGCGACGTTGTAGGCGTAGCGCTCGCCGGGGCCGTCGGCCGGGTCGTCGTGCGCGGGGAAGACCAGGCGGGTGCGGATGGCGTAGCCGGGGTCGTCGACGGCGAGGACCGGAGAGCGGGTGGTGGTGGAGTAGCGCACGTCGACGTCGCCGCCGACGGTCTGCTCCAGCGCGTGGGCCAGGCGGAGGGGGGCGTACATGAGCTCCTCGAAGCCGAGGACCAGCACGCGTCGGGCACCGGTGGGGAGCGCCTCGGCGATCCGTGCCGCCATGGCGGGCAGGGCGGCCTCCAGCCGGGCCCGGTGGGCGGCGGTGAATCCGTGCCGTCCGCCGTCGGGCACGTCGTGCGGCCAGCGCAGCCGGACACGCTCGACGGATCCGGCCGGCGCCGCGGCCGGAGCGGGGCCGGTCGGCCCGGTGGCCGTCGGTTCGGTGGCCGTCGGTTCGGTGGCCGTCGGTTCGGTGGCCGTCGGTTCGGTGGCCGTCGGTCCGGTGGCTGTCGCCTCGTGCCGGGCGACCAGTTCCTGCCCCTTCTCCAGTACGCCCGGCGGCAGCCGGACCGTGCCGGAGGCGGTGGTCACCAGGTCCACGCGGGCGCCGATCTCCCGGGCGAAGTCGTCCAGCCGGCCGGCGTCCGCGGGCGAGCGCATGTCGACCAGGGCGACCACGACGTACCGCTTGCGGGGGTAGCGCTCGTGCAGGGCGCGGACGGTGTTGAGCACCGTGTTGCCGGTGGAGAACTCGTCGTCGACGAGGACCAGCGGCCCGTCTTTGGCCAGCAGCGCCGGGTCCTCGGGCAGCAGCAGGTGGGAGGTCGCGTGCGAGTGGGACTCCTCGAAGCCGCCCGCCCGGGCGACTCCGGCGACCGGACGGCGGGTGGAGTGCAGGTAGGGCGCGGGGCCCAGGCCGTCGGCGACACAGTGGCCGAGTCCGGTGGCGGTCTCCGCGTAGCCGAGGACGACCGCGCGGGCGGCCTCCTCGGCGCCGAGCAGGTCGCGGACGCGTCGGCCGAGGGCGACGCCGTGGCCGTAGACGACTGCGGGCGACTGCGGGACGTGCTTGCCGAGCACGTTGGAGACGAGCAGGTGCGCCCGCTTGGGGTTGCGGCGCAGGGCGAGCCCCAGCAGGCCGGTCAGCGCCTCGTCGCCGTTGAGTCCGACGCCGAGCCGCTCGGCGACCCAGCTGCCGGACCAGACCCCGGCGTCCTTGTCGGCGCGCTCTCCGGCGTGCCCCTCGGCGTGCGCCCGCTCGGTCATGTACTCGTGCCTCCCGTTGTCCGCCGCGGCGTGGGCCCGGCGTCGGTTGTGGGTCGCTTGCGTCCGGTCGCCCGGCGTTCAGTCGGAGAGTCCGGCGGCGAGCAGTTCCACGAAGCCGATGTCCTCGTTCGCCACCCCGAAGATCTCGGCGCGCAGCAGGGTCCGCTCGGCCCAGGCGCGGTGCGGCTTCACCTCGTTCATCTTGTTCGTGTAGGCCGACCTCATCACGCCTCCGCCGCAGCGTTCGGGCCGCAGGATGTCCTGGGCGTCGCTGAACTCCTCGTGGCTGACCACGGACAGTGCGTGTACGGGGAGCACGTGCGAGGGGTGGATGCAGGTCTTGCCCAGCAGGCCGTTGGCCCGGTCCAGGGAGATCTCGCGCAGCAGACCGTCCATGGAGTGCTCGATGAGCTTCTGGCGCAGTTCGACGGCCTGCCCCTCCAGGAAGGGGCTCTGCCGCAGTTGCGGTTTGAACATCCTCTCCTGGACGCGGAAGTACTCCCACACGGGCCCGGTCACCGTGAATCCGGTGCCGTCGGCGCGGGCGAGCATGTTGACCACGTCGGCGATCACGGAGGCGACGATCTGGACGTCGTAGGCCGTCATGTCGGGGCCTCGGCGCAGCCCGTAGGAGGAGCAGAAGTCGGTCACGCCGAGCCGCAGGGCCAGCACGCGGTCGCGGTATTTGTCGACCGCCCGGAAGATGCCCTCCAGCGTCTGGACCCGGGACTCCCGGTACAGCAGGTCCGGGGACTCGAGCACGGGCATGGCGAAGAGCCTGCGGCCGCTGGCGGCCTCGGCGGCGGCGAGCGCCTCCAGGAAGGGCATGCCGCGTTCCTCGGTGAACTTCGGCAGCACGAACCCGGACAGCAGCCGCACGGCGGGGCCGAGGCGCCGTACGAGGTCGGGTATCTGCTCGGGGGTACGGACCCGGACGAACAGCAGGGGGACATCGTCGCCGGAACGTTCCGCCAGGTCCGTGAGCTGACGCACGAGGTTCGCCTCGCCGACGGGGACGTCGGCGTCGTCGATCGAGTCCTCCAGGCACAGCACCATCGACACCAGTCCGCGCGCGCTCTGTTTCACGATGTCGTCGGCGAGGCCGGGGCGGGTGGCCGGACTGTAGAGCGTGGCGCCCAGGGCCGCGGACAGCAGCCGGGCCGGGGAGTCCGCCGTGAAGGAGCAGGGCTCCTGATGAAAGAGACGCTCCCGCACATCAGGGGCTATCTGTCCGAAATGACGCATTTAAACTCCCCCGTGGTGTCTGGGCGACCTGGAATCGTCGAAAGGTGGCCGGTAATAGTACGTAGGTTGTGATGTCGGAGGTTCCCACCGGGCATGAATTCCAGGTAACCCGGCCGTGTCGGCGACGGCGACCCGGGGCGGGCGGACGCGAGCCGAGTACCCGCCCCCGCGTTGTCGTGACCAGGACCGAGAGGGCAGGATGACGACATGACGCACGCGATGCTGAAGGGGTCGAACGTCCCGCTGCAAGCCACCACGGTACGCGCCGTGCTGCGCTGGACCCCCGGGCAGGGGGTTCCCGACGTCGACGCCTCCGCGCTGCTGCTGGGGCCGGACGACCGCGTGCGTTCCGACGAGGACTTCGTCTTCTACAACCAGCCACGGCATCCCTCCGGCCAGGTCTGGCGGCTCGGCAAGAAGCGGGTCGCCGAGGGCCTGACCGACACGATCCAGACGGACCTCTCGGGCGTCGAGCCCTCGGTGGGCCGGATCCTGCTGGTCGCGTCGGCGGACGGCGTGACCTTCGACCGCGTCCGGTCGCTGCGCATCCTGCTGCACGACGCGGCGGCCGACGCGGAACCGCTGGCGTACTTCGACGTCACACCGGAGACCGGCCAGGAGACGGCGCTGATCTGCGGCGAGCTGTACCGGCGCGGCGAGGGCTGGAAGTTCCGGGCGCTGGGCGAGGGCTACTCCAACGGGCTCAAGGGCCTGGCGACCGACTTCGGCATCTCGGTGGACGAGTCGGAGGGGGCGGACGACCCCATGTCGGCTCCCCGCCCCGACGCCGCGTCGACGTCCCCCGCGGCCCCATCCGCCGCCTCCCCGTCCGCCCCCTCGCAGGCCACGCCCGACCAGCCGACGCCCGCCCAGTCCACCCCCGCTCCGCCGGCGGTCGGCCCCGACCACCCGACGGCCGTGCAGCCGCTCCCGGGGTCTTCGCGCCCCCTGCCGCCCGAGCAGCCCACCGGCGTACCGGCGCAGCCCGCGTACGGCTATCCGCAGCAGCCGGCGACGGCCCAGCCCGCCTACGGCTACCCCCAGCCGGACGCCGGCCGGCCCGGGTACGGGTATCCGCAGGCGCCTGCGGCGGCCGGGGTCACGGGCGCGCAGTCCGGCTACGGCTATCCGCAGCCGGTCACCGGGGCACCCGATCCGGACTTCCGGCTGCCCCCGCAGGGCCCGCAGTTCGTCGGCCGCTAGGGGGTGTCGTCTGGATCCTGCCGGGGTCGCGGGGCCTGGCACGCACTCCCCCACTGCCTTTAAGGGCGTGGGAGGTACCCCCAGCGGCGTTGTCGTCGGTGGCCGGGGCTCAGCGCTCCGCCTTGCTCTTGTGCCCGCGGCCCCATTGCAGGCCCCAGCCGTACAGCCGGTCCAGCTCGCCCTGGAAGCCGTAGACGAACTTCACCTCGCGGCGGACGAGGATCTCGTCCTTGACGTTCTCGATCATCACCACGGCACAGGACCGGGCCTGCGGGTGCCGCTCGTCGAGGCCTATCTCGATGCGGGGCCCGTTGCTCGGGTAGAGCGTGACGACGGCGTGCGTCCGGTCGAAGGCCGGCGTCTGGTCGTAGATGTAGGCGAAGAGCAGCAGGCGCTTGATCGCGTCCTTGTGGTCGAGGTTGACGTAGAGCGTCTCGCCGGAGGCCGAGCCGAAGCGGTCGTCGCCGCTGAGCTTGACGTACGGCGGGGCGTTGACGTCGCCCAGGAAGCCGCCGAGCGGCTGAACCACCCCGCGGGTGCCGTCCTTGAGTTCGTAGAGGCAGCCGAGGTCGAGGTCGACGTTGACCATGCTCTGGCTGTGGCCGACGACCTCCGGGGGCTTGAGTGCCTTGAAGGGGTGCCGCAGCAGGCTCTCCCGCTGGACGCCCGAGATGTCGGAGGTCCGCATCCGCCAGGAGAGGTTGACGCGGAGGTTGCCGGTCGCCGCGCCCTGCCTGGTCAGGGAGACCTGACTGTGCCGTTTGGTCAGCTGTATGGAGTTGGTCGCCGCGCTGCCCGAGTCGAACTCGGACTCGCGGCCGCGCCACAGCCCGTCCAAGAAGCCCATTCCCGCCCCACCTTCGCGTCACCGCCGACGGGGCGGCCCCGAGGAGTCGTCCTCGTCGGCCGCCCCGCTCAGAGCGTTCCTCGTCCGGGCCGGGTTCACACCAGGGGTGCGGGCGCACCGGGGGCGCGCCCCGGCCCGGGGGCAAGGGTTTCACACCCCGGAGGAGACCTCCGCCTTCTCCTGGTCGCCGTCTCCCCCGGCCGCCGCCAGTGCACGGTTGCGGCGCACCGAGGAGAAGAAGGACCAGCCGATCAGGGCGACGCCGACAAGGCCGGTGATGATCTCGTGGATCTCGTACTGGATGGTGACCAGCAGGATCACGGCGAGGGCACCGATGGCGTAGTGGGCGCCGTGCTCCAGGTAGACGTAGTCGTCGAGGGTGCCCTGGCGGACCAGGTAGACCGTGAGCGACCGGACGTACATGGCGCCGATGCCCAGGCCGAGGGCCATCAGGACGATGTCGTTGGTGATGGCGAAGGCGCCGATGACACCGTCGAAGGAGAAGGACGCGTCCAGGACCTCCAGGTAGAGGAACATGAAGAACGCGGCCTTGCCGGCCAGCTTGACGGCCGACTTGGGCTTGCCGGTGCGCTCGGCTTCCTCTTCCGCCTCGTGCTCCCGTTCCTCCTCCTCTTCGAGTTTGTCCTCGAAGTAGCCGGAGAGGCCGCCGACGATCATGTAGGTGATCAGGCCCGCGATGCCCGCGAGCAGGACCGTCTCCGCCTTGTCGGCATGGGCGCCGCCGTGCTGGTGGGCGTGGGCGCCGAAGGTGATCGCGGAGACCAGCAGCACGATCAGGGCGATGCAGACCGACAGCATGTCGACCTTGCCGAGCTTGGCCAGCGGACGCTCCAGCCAGGCCAGCCACTTGATGTCCCGGTCCTCGAAGATGAAGTCGAGGAAGATCATCAGAAGGAACATGCCACCGAAGGCGGCGATCGACGGATGGGCGTCCGTCACCAGCTCCTGATAGCGGTCCTTGTCGGTGAGCGCGAGGTCGACGGCCTCGATCGGTCCGAGCTGGGCGCTGATCGCCACGATCACGACCGGGAAGACCAGGCGCATGCCGAACACGGCGATGAGGATGCCGATGGTGAGGAAGATCTTCTGCCAGAAGGCATTCATCTTCTTCAGGATCCCGGCGTTGACCACCGCGTTGTCGAAGGACAGCGAGATCTCCATGATGGAGAGGATCGCGACGATGCCGAAGGCGGTCCACCCCCCGTAGAAGACCGCCGCGACCAGGCCGAGCGCGGTGACCGCGAACGACCAGCCGAAGGTTTTCAGAAGCACTGGCTACCCAATCGTGTGTGTACGGGGCTCCCCCGCGCCGTACTCGGCTTTACGAAACGTTGACTCCGAAGTCTAGAGCGATGCCTCGAAGCCCCGACGCGTACCCCTGCCCCACTGCACGGAACTTCCACTCGCCCTGGTAGCGGTAGAGCTCGCCGAAGATCATCGCGGTCTCCGTGGAGGCGTCCTCACTGAGGTCGTAGCGGGCCAGTTCCTGGCCGTCGGCCTGGTTGACGACCCGGATGAAGGCGTTGCTGACCTGGCCGAAGGTCTGGCCGCGCTCGTCGGCCTGGTGGATCGAGACCGGGAAGACGATCTTGTCGCAGTGGGCCGGCACCTGGGAGAGGTCGACCAGCAGCGACTCGTCGTCGCCGTCGCCCTCGCCGGTGAGATTGTCGCCGGTGTGCTCGATCGAGCCGTCCGGGCTCTTGAGCTGGTTGTAGAAGACGAACCACTCGTCGCCGAGCACCCGGCCGCTGCTGCACACGAGTGCGCTGGCGTCGAGGTCGAAGGGTGCTCCGGTGGTGGAACGCGCGTCCCAGCCGAGCCCGACCAGTACCTGTGTGAGGTTCGGTGCGGCCTTGGACAGGGAGACGTTGCCGCCCTTGGCAAGCGTGACGCCCATGGTGATGGTCCCTCCCCGGGTGATGGTTCCTGGTTTCCTGCGCGTCCGGCGCCGCACGTAAACCGTGCGGCGCCGGACGCGTCGAAACAGTCGCTCAGACGTTCACGCCGAAGTCCTGGGCGATGCCGCGCAGGCCGGAGGCGTAGCCCTGGCCGATGGCGCGGAACTTCCACTCCGCGCCGTGGCGGTACAGCTCCCCGAAGACCATGGCGGTCTCGGTGGAGGCGTCCTCGCTCAGGTCGTAGCGGGCGATCTCGGCCTCGCCGGCCTGGTTGACGACGCGGATGAACGCGTTGCGCACCTGGCCGAAGGACTGCTGGCGGTTCTCGGCGTCGTAGATCGAGACCGGGAAGACGATCTTCTCGATGTCGGCCGGGACCGTGGCGAGGTTGATCTTGATCTGCTCGTCGTCGCCCTCGCCCTCACCGGTGATGTTGTCCCCGGTGTGCTCGACCGACCCGTCCGGGCTCTTCAGGTTGTTGAAGAAGATGAAGTGCGCATCGCTGGCGACCTTGCCGCCGCTGTTCAGCAGCAGTGCGCTGGCGTCGAGGTCGAAGTCGGTGCCGGTCGTGGTGCGGATGTCCCACCCCAGACCGACGATGACCGCGGTCAGGCCGGGGGCCTCCTTGGTCAGCGAAACGTTGCCGCCCTTGCTGAGGCTGACTCCCACGAGTCCTCCATTGGTGTCCAGGGGCGGGGTGCCCCGTAGTGCGTGGATATCGGATCAACGAGTTGATCCTAGTGACGGGTTCCCGCGCCCCGCAGTCCCCGGAGCCGACCAATCACGTGGTGTCGGCACCCGGCGTCGCCACGCGGGGCCGTCACGCGGTGCCGTCACGCGGTGCCAGCCGGCGGGGGCGCCGGTCACAGCGCGTCGAGCGCCTTCACGTACTCGGCCAGGTCACGGGCGTCCGGCAGAGCGTTGACCACGGTCCAGCGCACGACGCCCTCCTGGTCGATCACGAAGGTGCCGCGGACGGCGCAACCCTTGTCCTCGTCGAAGACGCCGTAGGCGCGCGAGACGTTGCCGTGCGGCCAGAAGTCGGACAGCAGCGCGTACTCCAGGCCCTCCTGCTCGGCGAAGACGCGCAGGGTGTGGATGGAGTCGTTGGAGACGGCGAGCACCTCGGTGTCGCGGTCGGCGAACTGCGGCAGGTTGTCGCGCACCTCGCACAGCTCGCCGGTGCACACACCGGTGAAGGCGAAGGGGTAGAAGAGCAGCACGACGTTCTTCCGGCCGCGGAACTCGGACAGCCGGACGGTCCTGCCGTGGTTGTCCTTGAGTTCGAACTCGGGGGCCTTGTCGCCGACCTGGATCGCCATGTCCCGTTCGTCCCTTCCGTAGGAAGATCTCCGCGGGAAGATCTCCGCGGGTGATTCGCTGGAAACACCCTACGCAGGGACGGTCGCGGACCCGCGGACGGGCCGACAGCCGTCGGCCGCCGACCCGCCCGGAGTCCGGAATGTCACGGAGCCCGGCCGGGCTACCGCTTGGACTTGGCGGCCTTGGGCGTCGCCAGCCGGCTGCCGCTCCAGTCCTTGCCGACGCTGACGCTCTTGGACGCCGTCAGTCCGGCGGTCGTCGAGGCCTCCGAGATGTCACTGGCCTCGACGTACCCGTCACGGCCGGTCTTCGGCGTGAGAAGGAGGATCGACCCGCCCTCTTCGATGTACGTGGTGGCATCCACCAGCGCATCCGTCAGGTCGCCGTCGTCGTCACGGAACCACAGCACGACGGCATCGGCCACGTCCTCGTAGTCCTCGTCCACCAGCTCGCCCTCGACGGCGCCCTCAATGGCCTCGCGGAGCTCCTGGTCGACGTCGTCGTCGTAGCCGATCTCCTGGACCACCTGCCCGGGCTGGAAACCCAGCCTGGCGGCAGGGTTCGTCCGCTCCTCCGCGTGGTCCGCGGTCGCGCTCACGGGTTGCCTCCTGATCATGTTTCGGTAGATGTCTTCAGCCACGCGCGTGCGCGAGGCTTGGCCGTAGTCCACACGGGCGGGACGGATCGCGCAAGTACCCGGCGTCTGGGACCGCCGAAACGGTGACGATCCCGGCGGTGTCGCCGCAACTCCAACCATGCCGTCCAGCCCGAAGGTGACGTACACCACACCTATCTGCCCCGTTTGCGTATTTGGGAACCATGTGTGGGTACGAGACTCGAATGAACGTGCCCCCGATCCTCACGAGAGAACCGGTTACCCCACGGTACAGATGACGATTGCCCCCGCGAGGTACACGATGGGGAACCGGCGGGGGAATCGGCGCAGAAACCCGGGAAGAACCGGGGAAGAACCCGGAGAGAAACCCGGAAAAACGGCCCTCTGACAGCGAAGGAACAGCGTGGCTTCCGCATCCGATCGCAGTGATCGCAGTCCGATCATCATTGGCGGCCTTCCCAGTCAGGTTCCTGACTTCGACCCCGAGGAAACCCAGGAGTGGCTCGACTCGCTCGACGCCGCCGTCGACGAGCGCGGCCGGGAACGGGCCCGCTACCTGATGCTGCGGCTGATCGAACGGGCCCGCGAGAAGCGCGTGGCCGTGCCCGAGATGCGCAGCACGGACTACGTCAACACCATCCCGACCAAGAGCGAGCCGTTCTTCCCCGGCAACGAGGAGATCGAGCGCAAGATCCTCAACGCCACCCGCTGGAACGCGGCGGTGATGGTCTCGCGCGCGCAGCGGCCCGGAATCGGCGTCGGCGGCCACATCGCGACCTTCGCCTCCTCCGCCTCCCTGTACGACGTGGGCTTCAACCACTTCTTCCGGGGCAAGGACGAGGGCGACGGCGGAGACCAGGTCTTCTTCCAGGGCCACGCCTCACCGGGCATCTACGCGCGCGCGTATCTGCTGGACCGGCTCAGCGAGGAGCACCTGGACGGCTTCCGGCAGGAGAAGTCCAAGGCGCCGCACGCGCTGTCCTCGTACCCGCACCCGCGGTCGATGCCGGACTTCTGGGAGTTCCCGACGGTCTCCATGGGCCTCGGTCCGATCGGCGCGATCTTCCAGGCGCGGATGAACCGCTACATGCACGCGCGCGAGATCGCGGACACCTCCAAGTCGCACGTGTGGGCCTTCCTCGGCGACGGCGAGATGGACGAGCCGGAGTCGCTGGGCCAGCTGTCCATCGCCGCCCGGGAGGGCCTGGACAACCTGACCTTCGTGGTCAACTGCAACCTGCAGCGCCTGGACGGCCCGGTACGCGGCAACGGCAAGATCATCCAGGAGCTGGAGTCGGTCTTCCGGGGCGCCGGCTGGAACGTGATCAAGCTGGTCTGGGACCGCACCTGGGACCCGCTGCTGGCCCAGGACCGCGACGGCGTGCTGGTCAACCGCATGAACACCACCCCGGACGGCCAGTTCCAGACGTACGCCACCGAGTCCGGCGCCTACATCCGCGATCACTTCTTCGGCGACGACCACCGGCTGCGCGCGATGGTCGAGAACATGACCGACGACCAGATCCTGCACCTGGGCCGCGGCGGCCACGACCACCGCAAGATCTACGCGGCGTACAAGGCGGCGCTGGAGCACAAGGGCCAGCCGACGGTCATCCTGGCCAAGACGATCAAGGGCTGGACGCTGGGCCCGAACTTCGAGGGCCGCAACGCCACGCACCAGATGAAGAAGCTGACGGTCGACGACCTCAAGCGCTTCCGCGACCGGCTGCACCTGCCGATCTCCGACAAGGAGCTGGAGTCCGGCCCGCCGCCGTACTACCACCCCGGCCGGGAGACCGAGGAGATGCAGTACATGCACGACCGGCGCCTGGGCTGCGGCGGGTACGTGCCGACCCGGGTCGTGCGGTCGAAGCCGCTGCCGCTGCCGGACGACAAGACGTACGCGACCGTGAAGAAGGGGTCGGGTCAGCAGTCCATCGCGACGACGATGGCCTTTGTGCGCCTGCTGAAGGACCTCATGCGGGACAAGGAGCTCGGCAAGCGGTTCGTGCTGATCGCGCCGGACGAGTACCGCACGTTCGGCATGGACTCGTTCTTCCCGAGCGCGAAGATCTACAACCCGCTCGGGCAGCAGTATGAGTCCGTGGACCGCGATCTGCTGCTCGCCTACAAGGAGGCGCCGAACGGGCAGATGCTGCACGACGGCATCTCCGAGGCCGGCTGCACGGCCTCGCTGATCGCGGCGGGCTCGGCGTACGCCACGCACGGCGAACCGCTCATCCCGGTGTACGTCTTCTACTCGATGTTCGGTTTCCAGCGCACCGGTGATCAGTTCTGGCAGATGGGCGACCAGCTGGCGCGCGGTTTCGTACTGGGCGCGACCGCGGGCCGTACGACCCTGACCGGCGAGGGCCTCCAGCACGCGGACGGACACTCGCAACTGCTCGCCTCGACCAACCCGGCGTGCGTGGCGTACGACCCCGCCTTCGGGTTCGAGATCGCGCACATCGTCAAGGACGGGCTGCGCCGGATGTACGGCGGCGACGAACAGCACCCGCACGGCGAGGACGTCTTCTACTACCTCACCGTCTACAACGAGCCCATCCGGCACCCGGCCGAGCCCGAGAACGTGGACGTCGAGGGCATCCTCAAGGGCGTCTACCGCTTCAGCGAGGGCACCGGCGGCGCGATCCCGGCACAGATCATGGCGTCCGGGGTCGCGGTGCCGTGGGCCGTGGAGGCGCAGCGGATCCTCGCCGAGGAGTGGAACGTGCGCGCCGACGTCTGGTCGGCGACCTCCTGGAACGAGCTGCGGCGCGAGGCCGTGGCCTGCGAGGAGCACAACCTCCTGCATCCGGAGGAGGAGCAGCGGGTGCCCTGGGTCACGCGGAAGCTGGCCGGGGCGCAGGGACCGTTCGTGGCGGTGTCCGACTGGATGCGGTCGGTGCCGGACCAGATCGCGCGGTGGGTGCCGGGGACGTACCAGTCGCTGGGCGCGGACGGGTTCGGCTTCGCGGACACCCGGGGGGCGGCACGGCGGTTCTTCCACATCGACGCGGAGTCGATCGTGGTGGGCGTGCTGAGCGAGCTGGCCCGGGAGGGGAAGGTCGACCGGTCGGTGCTGAAGCAGGCGATCGACCGGTACCGGCTGCTCGACGTGGCCGCGGCCGACCCGGGGGTGGCCGGCGGGGACGCGTAGGCGGTACCTCCGCCCCCGTACCCCCGCCCCCCGTACGCCTGCCCCCGTACCCCGTACCCGGCCGGGGTGGCGCATGACTCACCCCCGTCCGTAACGGGCGGGGGTGGGAACATCCGGGCGAAGGGTGACGCCGGGGCCGAGCACGATCCCCGGCACCAAGAGACCGGGGCCGAGCGGACGGCTCCGGCGATCGCGAGCGTCGCGCGATCCTGCCCGATCCATGACCACGTCCGGCCACGTGAGCGGGGGCACCCGCGCGACCCCTGTCCGAGGCTCGCCGTCAACGCCCTGAACTCCTTGTGGGGTTCGAGTACCCCCGCACGGAATGTCATGCCTGCTTCGAACGTGCTGCCCGCGCGCCGCCCCCCTCCGGCAGCGCGCCGCAGCCGCACGCCCTCCGTGCCCTGCGGAGGACGTGACCCACTGTGACCTGCGCGGTCTGGTGGAGGGGAGGGTTCGCGGCCCCTGTCACCCTGATGGACGAAACGGGGACGGGGCCGGCGAACTCCGCGGGCCGGATCAGATGTGACCCACGCCCGCGCCCGACTCCGCGTTCTCGCCGCGCTTGGTCAGGAAGGCGACGAACACCGCCACGACCGCGACCCCGGCGGCGACCAGCGAGGCCAGGCTCATGCCGGAGATGAAGGTGTCGTGGGCGACGTCCGCGATCTTCCCGGCGACCTCGCCGGGGGTGCCCGGCGCCACCGGCGGGACACCGACCCGGACCGCCTCGGAGGCCTGGTCCGCCTGCTCCGGCGTCAGTTCGGGCAGTCCGGCGCCCGCCCAGTTGCCCGGGAGGTCGCTGTCGACCTTGGAGGCCATCACGGCGCCCAGCACGGCCGTGCCGAGGCTGCCGCCGATCTGCATCGCCGCCTGCTGGAGACCGCCGGCCACGCCCGAGAGCTCCATCGGCGCGTTGCCGACGATGACCTCGGTGGCGCCGACCATGACGGGCGCGAGGCCGAGGCCGAGCAGGGCGAACCAGATCGACATCAGACCGCTGCCGGTGTCCGTCTCCAGGGTGGAGATGCCGAACATGGCGACGGCGGTGCACACCATGCCGCCGGCCAGCGGGATGCGCGGGCCGACCTTGGTGATCATCGCGCCGGCCAGCGGCGAGGCGACGATCATCATGCCGGTGAGCGGCAGCAGGTGCAGACCGGCGTCGACGGGGCTCATGCCGTGGACGTTCTGCAGGTAGAAGGTGACGAAGAACAGGCCGCCCATGAAGGCGATGGCCATCAAAACCATCAGGACCACACCGGCCGACAGCGCGACCGAGCGGAACATCGCCAGCGGGATCAGCGGCTCCCTCACCTTGGTCTCCCACACGGAGAACAGGACGAAGCCCACCACCGAGCCGCCGATGTACAGCCAGGTCTGGCCGGAGCCCCAGCCCCACTCGGGAGCCTTGATCAGCGCCCAGACGAGGGCGAACATCGAGGCCGACAGCAGCACGATGCCGAGGACGTCGAAGGAGCGCGGCGCGTTCTCGGCCCGGTGGTCCAGCAGGATCATGACGCCGAGCACGACGGCGACGATGCCCACCGGCACGTTGATGAAGAACACGGACTGCCAGTTGACGTGCTCGACCAGTACGCCGCCGAGGATCGGGCCGCCCGCGGTGGAGGCGCCGATGACCATGCCCCAGATGCCGATCGCCATGTTGAGCTTCTCGGCCGGGAAGGTGGCCCGCAGCAGGCCGAGCGCGGCCGGCATCAGCAGCGCGCCGAACAGTCCCTGGAAGACACGGAAGACGATGACCGCGGCGATGCTGCCGGACAGGCCGATGGCGCCGGAGGAGGCCGCGAAGCCCGCCACGCCGATGAGGAAGGTCTGCCGGTGGCCGAAGCGGTCACCGAGCTTGCCCGCGGTGATCAGGGCGACCGCGAGCGCGAGGAAGTAGGCGTTGGTGATCCACTGGACGTCCGCGAGGCTGGCGTCCAGGTCGTCCTGGATGGCCGGGTTGGCGATCGCCACGATGGTGCCGTCCAGGGCCACCATCATGACCCCGACCGCGACGGTGACGAGGGTGACCCACGGATGGCCGCGCCATCCCTTGGCGGGCGGTGAATCCGCCGGTGCTCCGTCACCCGGCCCCGGCTTGCCGAGCGTGGTCTGACTAGTCATACCGCTGAGGCTAATGACAGCCTCTGACAGTTGACAAACCAATTCACCAGTCAGTAACTGACAGGACCTCCCCCATATAGCCTGAACAGGGAAAACCGTACGAAGGAGAGAACTTTTGAAGGTGGCCGGCACGTCGCCGCCCCCGGAGACCGCACCGGCGGCCTCCCGTCCTGGCCTGCGCGAACTCAAGAAACAGCGCACCCGGGACCTGCTGCTGCGCTCCGCCCTCGAACTGTTCACCGAGCGCGGTTACGAGGAGACGACCGTCGACGACATCGCCGAGGCCGCCGACGTCTCGCAGCGCACCTTCTTCCGGTACTTCGCCTCCAAGGAGGACGCGGCGTTCTTCGTGGCCCGGCTCGCGGAGTCGCACTTCGTCCGGGCCGTGCTCGCCCGCCCGCCCGAGGAGGCGCCCCTGGACGCGCTGCGCCTGGCGCTCGCGGAGAGCTGGAGCACCATCGGCGAGGCCGTCGAGCAGCTGGTCCCGCTCGAGCTGCACATGCGCTTCTACCGGGTGATCGAGTCGACGCCCGCGCTGCTCGCCGCGCACCTGCGACGCGCGACGGAGCTGGAGGAGGAGATCGCCCGGGTCGTCGCCGTCCGCGAGGGCCTCGACGTGGACGCCGACCCGCGGCCCCGCGTGGTCGTCGCGGTCTTCGGAGCGGTGATGCGGGTCACCGAGCGGATCTGGTCGGCGCGCGACGACGCGAGCCTGGCGGCCCTGCGGGACCTGACGGCCGATTACCTCGACCAGGTGGCGCCCGCGCTCACCGGGAACTGGCGCCGCGCCGAAACGTGATCCGTGTCACTGGATTCACGCGAGACCGGCCCGTTCTCCTAGTGTGTCCTCCCAGTGACTTCCTTCGACACCTCCCCGCAGCTGAACGTCTGGCGCGTACTGCTCGCCCTGGCCGTGGTGTTCGTGATGCTGGCGACCACCGGCTGGACCGCCCTGCGCGACCAGCGGGGCCCCACCGCCCTCGAAGCGTCCGTGACGGCCTGGGAGCACGGCCGGATCGACGGACGGCGGCTGCCCGACGCCCAGGCCGCGCCCGCCCGGCTGGCCCGCTTCTTCGCCTCGCTCACCGCATGGCAGCGCACCAGCCTGGCCCACCGGTATCCCCTGGCCGTCGGCAACATGAACGGTGCCCCCGTCCAGCTGCGCTACCTCGCCAACCGCTCCGCGCTGGAGAAGGCGCGGTCGGTGGAGCGGGAGCGCACGCACGACAAGCGGCTGTCCCCGGCCGGGCAGCGCGAGGCCGGCAGACGGATGCGCAACTACGGGGCGCTGCTCGACCCCGGCCGGCACATCCTCGCCTTCGACCCGGCGGGCTCGGGCCGGGTCGCCGAGGTCTTCGGGAACCTGGACCGCGCCGAGCGCGTGTCCGTCGTCGTGCCCGGCGTGGACACCGAACTGCTCACCTTCCAGCGCACCGATCGCAAGAGGTACGCGGCGCCCGTCGGCATGGCGAAGTCGCTGTACGCGGCCGAGCGTGCGGCGAGCCCCGGCACCGGCACGGCCGTGATCGCCTGGGCCGACTACACCTCGCCCAGCGGCCTCGGCATGGAGGCGGCCACCGCGAACCGCGCCGCGCACGGGGCCGTACGGCTGAACGCGCTGCTGCGGGCGCTGCCCGGCAGGTCCCCGGTCTCCCTCTTCTGCCACAGCTACGGCTCGGTGGTGTGCGGCCTCGCCGCCGGCACGCTCCCCTCGCGGGTGACCGACATAGCGGTGGCCGGCAGTCCCGGCATGCGCGCCGAGAACGCCTCCCACCTGGACACCTCCGCCCGCGTGTGGGCGATGCGGGACGCCGACGACTGGATCCAGGACGTGCCGTACCTGGAGGTCGGCGGCCTCGGGCACGGCGCCGATCCGGTGTCCGCCGGTTTCGGGGCGCGGGTGCTGTCCGCGCGGGACGCCCAGGGCCACAGCGGCTATTTCGTGCCGGGCACGGACAGCCTGCGGAACTTCGCGGGGATCGGGGTTGGCGCATACCGCACGGTCGCCTGCGCCGACGAAGACGACACATGCCGGGCGGGTTTGTCCGTGGCTACGGCGGCCGGACGCGCGTAGAGGCGCAGAAACTCCGGTTTGCACGGGGAGGGGACGGGAAGGCTCGTGCCGCATACGATGAGCCGCATGGGTGACGTACTGGCCGGATTTCATGCCGCCTGGGAGTTCGAGTCCGACTCCGTGCTCATCCGCTACGAACGGGGGATTCGAACACCCAAGCTGTTCCAGGCGCTGGGGGAACGCCGTGTGCCCCTGGAGGCGATCGAGGGCGTGACGCTCACGCCCGGCAGGCGCGGCACCGTCGTGCTGCGCGTCGAACCGCGCGCGGGCGCCGATCCCCTGATCGAGGCGGCGGCCGGACAGCTGAAGGAGGGCGGCGACCCCTACCGGCTGGTGCTGCCCGCCGAGCGGGAGACGCTCGCGGAGTACTACGCCGACGAGCTGCGGGCGCTGCTGACCGAGTCCGGCAGGACCGAGCGCTACCTGGTGGCCCCGCCCGAGGCACCGCTGCACTTCAAGGCGTACGACGGGAAGGCGTCCTTCGACGGGAAGTCCGTGTCCTTCCGGTGGTCCTGGACGGGCGCGTCGTCGGCGAAGTGGAAGGCCGGCGACCAGAGCTTCCCGGTCGCCGACCTGGGCGGGGTGGAGTGGCGCTCCCCCGAGATGTTCGAGGGGTACCTGCGGCTGCTGCCGCGCGACGCCGACGCGTCGGCGCCCGGTGCGGCCGCTGGGGCCGCGGGGGCCGCGCCGGCCGTCCCCCAGGCCGACCAGGATCCGGCGGCGGTCGTGTTCGGGCTGGGATACGGGCCGGTGCACGAGTCGCTGCCGTTCGCGGCGGCGGTGCTGGCGGCGGTGCGGGAACGGGGCACGGGCGCCCCGGTGCCGATTACCGTGCCGGCGCCCCGGCGGGACCCGGCCGACATCGCCGAGCGGATCCGGCATCTCGGGGAGTTGCATCAGCAGGGGCTGGTGACGGACGAGGAGTTTTCGTCGAAGAAGGCGGAGTTGCTGGCGGAGCTCTAGCGTCTGCCGGGTGGGGTTTCGTTTTCGGCTCCAGCCCGGTGGTGGGTTGCTCGCGCCCACGCGGCGGAGCCGCATATCGATACAGCCCCGCGCCCCTAGGTGTCTCTACTCACGTCCGGCAGACGTGAACGTCATATCCGCGTACCGTTCCCCCGCGACCTTCTCCGCGATCGGCTCCAGCGCGGACAGCTCGTCGTCCGTCAGGACGAGCCTCGTCGCCGCCGTGTTCTCCGCCACCCGGGCCGGCTTCCGGGTGCCCGGGATCGGGATCACCGGCAGGCCGTGGACCCGGGCCCGCTGCTGGACCCAGGCCAGGGCGATCTGGCCGAGGGTGGCGTCGTGGGCCTCGGCGAGAGCGCGGACCGGGGTGAGGAGGGCCGCGTTGGCCGCCGCGTTGTCGCCGGTGAACCGGGGCTGCTGACGGCGGAAGTCACCGTCGGTGAGGTCCTGTTCTGCGTTGGCGAAGGAACCGGTGAGGAAGCCCCGGCCGAGCGGGGAGTACGGGACGAGGGTCACGCCCAGTTCGCGGGCGGCCGGTACCACGCCCGCCTCGATGTCCCGGCTGAACAGCGACCACTCCGACTGCACCGCGGCGATGGGGTGCACCGTCTGCGCGGCCCGCAGTTCGTCCCCCGTCACCTCGCTCAGCCCGAGCTGCTTGACCTTGCCCTCGCGGACCAGGTCGGCCATGACGGCGACGGTCTCCTCGATCGGCACGTTCACGTCGCGCCGGTGCATGTAGTAGAGGTCGATCACGTCGAGGTCCAGCCGGCGCAGGCTCGCCTCGACGGCCTCCCGGATGTACGGCGCGTCGTTGCGGATGATCCGCCTGGTCGGCTCGTCCGGCGGGATGGACAGGGCGAACTTGGTCGCGACGACGACCTCGTCGCGGTGGGCCTTGAAGAACGGCGCGAGGAACCGCTCGTTCTCGCCGGCGCCGTACGCGTCCGCGGTGTCGTAGAGCGTCACGCCCAGCTCCAGCGCCCGCTCCAGGGTGGCGCGGGAGGCCTCGGCGTCCGAGGGGCCGTAGGCGAAGCTCATGCCCATGCAGCCCAGGCCCTGGGCGCCGACCTCCGGACCGCCCGTGCCGAGCCGTGCCGTCGGAATCCTGCTGTCGGTCATCGGTCCCTCTCCCCTTCACGGGCACGTCCGGCGTCCCCGTAGAAACTGATCTTGCGGTCGAGTACGGCGACGGTGTCCTGGAGCTCGGCGATCCGCGTCAGCACGTCGCGCCGGGTGGACTCCAGCAGTTCCCGCCGGTCCAGGTAGGTGCTCTCGCCCTCGCGCACCATCTCGGCGTACCGCACCATGTCGGCGACCGGCATGCCGGTCATCCGCAGCTTGCCGACGAAGTCGAGCCAGTCCAGGTCGCGGTTGCTGTAGCGGCGCTGCCCGGTGTGCGAGCGGTCGATGTGGGACATCAGGCCGATCCGCTCGTACCAGCGCAGCGTGTGGGCCGTCAGGCCGGTGAAGGCGACGACCTCGCTGATGGTGTAGCGGTCCTGCCCGTCGGGGCGCGGATGGCGCGGGGTCGGGGCGGAGCAGACGTCCGTCCCGCTGGCGTCCGTTGCGCTGGCGTCCGTTGCGCTGGCGTCCGTTGCGGTGGCGTTGCTGGTGGCGTTGCTGGTGGCGTTCGGCACGAGGGTCCCGGCCGTGGTCTGCATCACCGTCATGACCGTAACGCTATGACCTTGGAGTGCACTCCAAGCAAGCGCGTGCGGCGGCAAAAATGGCGCGATGCCGGGCACGGCCGCTGATTAGCATGCCGCCATGACGACCCTGGTACGCCGTGCACGCCCCGAGGACGCGAAGGAAGTACTCCGGCTGCGTCAGGTGATGATCGACTCGCTGGCCCGGTCCGACGCCTCCACCGGGTGGCACGCGGAGTCCCTGCCCGTGCTGCGCGGCAGGCTGGCCGAGCCGGACGGCGTCTTCGCCGCGTTCGTCGTGGACCGTCCGGAGCGCCCGGGGACGCTGGCGGCGCTGGTGGCCGGGACGCTGGACTACCGCATCGGCGGCGCGGGCAATCCGCACGGCACCGACGGCTATGTCTTCAGCGTCGCCACCGACCCGGACGCGCGCCGCCGCGGGTACGCGCGCGCCTGCATGGAGGCCCTGCTGGAGTGGTTCCGCGAGCGGGACGCCCGGCGGGTCCGCCTCACCGCGTCCACGCAGGCCGAGCCCCTGTACGTGTCGATGGGCTTCCAGCCCAAGCCGGACCCCTTGCTGGAGCTGAGGCTCTGAGCGCCTAGGCTCGACGCCATGTCCCTGAAGAGCCTCGCGTCGATCGAGAACTGGCCGGTCCCCACCGCCGCGGCGGGCGTCGTACGGGCCGACGGCACCGTCCTCGGCACCCACGGCCCGGTCGCGCACCGCTTCCCGCTCGCCTCGGTCACCAAGCCGCTGGCGGCCTACGCGGCGCTGGTGGCGTACGAGGAGGGCGCGATCGAGCTGGACGAGCCCGCCGGTCCGCCCGGGGCGACGGTCCGCCACCTGCTCGCCCACACCTCGGGCCTGGCCTTCGACGAGCACCGGGTGACGGCCCCGCCCGGGGACCGCCGGCTGTACTCCAACGCCGGTTTCGAGCAGCTCGGCGACCACATCGCGAAGGCGGCGGACATGCCGTTCGCCGAGTACGCGCGGCAGGCGGTGCTGGAGCCGCTGGGCATGGCGCACACCTCCCTCGACGGCTCCCCGGCGAAGGACGGCGTGTCCACGGTCGAGGACCTGCTCCGCTTCGCCGCCGAGGTCCAGGCACCGCGCCTGCTGGACCCGCGCACGGTCGCCGAGGCGATGACGGTCCAGTACCCGGGCACGAAGGGCGTGCTGCCGGGCTACGGCCACCAGAACCCCAACGACTGGGGCCTCGGCTTCGAGATCCGCGACTCCAAGTCCCCGCACTGGACGGGCTCCGCCTCCTCCCCGCGCACCTTCGGCCACTTCGGCCAGTCCGGCACGTTCCTGTGGATCGACCCGGACGCCGCCCTGGCCTGCGTGTCCCTCACCGACCGCGCCTTCGGCCCCTGGGCGGTCGAGACCTGGCCCCCCTTCACGGACGCGGTACTGGCGGAGGTACGGGGCTGACCCGGCCGCGATGAGCTATCACCTGGGCCTCTACCGGTTCACGGACGGCGAACCGGCCGAGCCCGACATGGATGTGGTCCGGACGGTGCTCTCGCCCGTCCGGGCCGGGCAGGAGAAGGCCCACGACAGTGCCACGGAGTACTGGATCCGTGCCGCCGACGGCAGCGAGGTCGAGATCGGCGTCTTCGCGGAATTCATCAGCGTGGAACGCCCCCAGGTCGGCGACGTATGGAAGATCATCATCGAGCTGGTGGACCGACTCCGCGCGGGGATCCTCATCCCCGACGGTACGTTCCTGTGCCCGGAGGAGATGCGCGCGCACCTTCCCGAGGGCATGGAGAACAGTTCCGTCTTCGTACCGGCAGTCACTCTCGCCGCCTTCGAGAGCGCTGCGGGTCCGTTCACGGACCCGCTGACCTGACGCGCTCCGGCCCCGTCACCGCCCCGCCATCTCCCACACCAGCACCTCGGCCCGCGTCACCGCCACCGCGTCCAGCGCCTCGGCGGCCGTGACGCGGGCCGCGTCGCCCGGTTCCAGGCGCTCGCCGTCCAGGTCCACCTCGCCCCGCACCACGTGCGCGTACACGTACGCCCCGTCCGGCACCGCCGTCCGCTCCCCCGGGACCAGGCGGCGTACGTGGAGCATCGCGCCGGACTCGGGGACGGCGTACGGGGTGGAGTCCGCGATGCCCCGGACGATCTCGTAGGCGGGGTCGCCGCCGGGGTCCAGCGGGGCCAGCCACATCTGGACGAAGGTGAGGGGGACTGCGGCGTCGTTGCGTTCGACGTGGCGGACGCCGGCCGCCGAGCTGAGGCGTTGTACGTCCCCGGCGCGGACCACGCTCTCGTGGCCGGTGCTGTCGCGGTGGGTCAGCTCGCCCTCGACCACCCACGTGACGATCTCGGTGTGGCTGTGCGGGTGCTCGTCGAAGCCCGCGCCGGGGGCGAGGCGCTCCTCGTTGCAGGCGAGCAGGGCGCCGAAGCGGAGGTTGTCGGGGTCGTAGTGGGGGCCGAAGGAGAAGGCGTGGCGGGAGGTGATCCCGGCTGCCGGATCACCGCCCGGGTAGCGCTCGTCGGCGCGGCGTACGTCCATCACGTCGTTCACGGTAGCCCCGGCGGCACACCCGCCCGGCCCGATAAGGCAGTCTTGTCCCCGTGCCCGAACCCGAAACCGGTAAGCCCGACGCCCCCGCCCAGCCCGCCCACCCGCATACCGCGACCCTGAAGCGGCTGGAGCAGTCCTCCGGTTCGCTCGCCGCGCAGGCCATCGCGCGCATGGACGAGACGCTGCCGTGGTACCGGGCCATGCCACCGGAGAACCGTTCCTGGATCGGGCTGGTCGCCCAGGCCGGCATCGCCGCGTTCACCGAGTGGTTCCGGCAGCCGGACGCGCCCCAGGCCATCTCCACCGACGTCTTCGGGACCGCGCCGCGCGAGCTGACCCGGGCGATCACGCTGCGGCAGACCGTGGAGATGGTGCGGACCACCATCGAGGTGATGGAGTCCGCGATCGACGAGGTGGCGGCGCCCGGTGACGAGTCGGTGCTGCGCGAGGCGCTGCTCGTGTACGCCCGGGAGATCGCGTTCGCGACCGCCCAGGTGTACGCGCAGGCCGCCGAGGCACGCGGTGCCTGGGACGCGCGCCTGGAGTCGCTGGTGGTGAACGCCGTGCTCAGCGGGGAGGCCGACGAGGGGGCCGTGTCGCGGGCCGCCGCCCTCGGGTGGAACTCGCCGGAGCACGTGTGCGTCGTGCTGGGCACCGCGCCCGACGGGGACTCCGAGCTGACCGTGGAGGCCATCCGGCGCGCGGCCCGGCACGCCAAGCTCCAGGTGCTGACCGGGGTGCTCGGGGACCGGCTCGTGGTGATCGCCGGGGGCCGCAACGACCCGCTGGCGGTGGCGAAGTCGCTGATCGGGCCGTTCGCGCAGGGCCCGGTCGTCGCCGGGCCCGTGGTGCCTGACCTGCTGGCCGCGACCCGGTCCGCGCAGGCCGCCGCGGCCGGGCTGAAGGCGGGCCTCGCCTGGCAGGACGCGCCGCGTCCGGTGCTCGCCGACGACCTCCTGCCGGAGCGCGCGATCGCCTCCGACCCCTCGGCCCGTGACCAACTGGTGGAGGAGATCTACAGACCGTTGGAGGAGGCGGGGGCGGCGCTCCTGGAGACGCTCAGCGTCTATCTCGAACAGGCGAGCAGTCTGGAGGGCGCCGCCCGGATGCTCTTCGTTCACCCGAACACCGTGCGCTACCGGCTCCGACGTGTGACTGACGTCACCGGATGGTCACCCTCTGATGTACGGTCTGCGTTCACACTGCGGATCGCGCTCATCCTGGGGCGTCTGGCCGACGGAGATCCGCAGCTCTAAGATTTTGTGCAGGGTCCACAAAACCCGCTCCTGTTCTTCGTCCCTGTCCCCACGGGCGGTCGTGGCCGTCCTCAAGAGAGAGTGTGAGAGTGCTCGTACTCGTCGCTCCCGGCCAGGGCGCCCAGACGCCCGGCTTCCTGACTGACTGGCTCGCCCTCCCCGGCGCCGCCGACCGCGTCGCCGCGTGGTCGGACGCCATCGGACTCGATCTCGCCCACTTCGGCACCAAGGCCGACGCGGACGAGATCCGAGACACGTCCGTGGCCCAGCCGCTGCTGGTCGCCGCCGGAATCCTCTCCGCCGCGGCACTCGGTACGCAGACATCTGTCGCTGACGCGACGGGTTCCGGGTTCGCGCCCGGTGCGGTCGCCGGCCACAGCGTCGGCGAGATCACCGCCGCCGTCTTCGCGGGCGTCCTCGACGACACCGCCGCGCTGTCCCTCGTACGCCGCCGTGGTCTGGCCATGGCCGAGGCCGCCGCGGTCACCGAGACCGGCATGTCCGCGCTGCTCGGGGGCGACCCCGAGGTGAGCGTCGCGCACCTGGAGCGGCTCGGCCTGACCCCGGCGAACGTGAACGGCGCCGGTCAGATCGTGGCGGCGGGCACCATGGAGCAGCTGGCCGCGCTGAACGAGGACAAGCCCGAGGGTGTCCGCAAGGTCGTCCCGCTGAAGGTGGCCGGCGCGTTCCACACCCGCCACATGGCCCCCGCCGTGGACAAGCTCGCCGAGGCCGCCAAGGCGCTGACGCCGGCCGACCCGAAGGTGACGTACGTCTCCAACAAGGACGGGCGGGCCGTCGCCTCCGGTGCCGAGGTGCTGGAGCGGCTGGTCGGCCAGGTCGCCAACCCGGTGCGCTGGGACCTGTGCATGGAGACGTTCAAGGAGCTGGGCGTCACCGCGATCATCGAGGTGTGTCCGGGCGGCACGCTGACCGGGCTGGCCAAGCGGGCGCTGCCCGGCGTGCGGACGCTGGCCCTGAAGACCCCCGACAACCTCGACGCGGCCCGTGAGCTCGTCGCCGAGCACATCCAGGCCTGACAAGGAGCGCGAGAGCATGTCGAAGATCAAGCCCAGCAAGGGCGCCCCGTACGCGCGCATCCTCGGCGTCGGCGGATACCGTCCGACCCGGGTGGTGCCGAACGAGGTGATCCTCGAGACGATCGACTCGTCCGACGAGTGGATCCGCTCGCGCTCCGGCATCGAGACCCGGCACTGGGCCGGTCCCGAGGAGACCGTCGCGGCGATGTCGGTGGAGGCGTCCGGCAAGGCGCTCGCCGACGCCGGGATCGACGCCTCGCGGATCGGTGCCGTGGTCGTCTCGACCGTGTCGCACTTCGCCCAGACCCCGGCCATCGCCACCGAGATCGCCGACCGCCTCGGCACGGACAAGGCCGCGGCCTTCGACATCTCGGCCGGCTGTGCGGGCTTCGGCTACGGGCTGACCCTGGCCAAGGGCATGGTCGTCGAAGGTTCGGCGGAGTATGTGCTGGTCATCGGCGTGGAGCGGCTGTCCGACCTGACCGATCTGGAGGACCGGGCCACGGCCTTCCTGTTCGGCGACGGCGCCGGCGCGGTCGTGGTCGGCCCGTCCCAGGAGCCGGCGATCGGCCCGACGGTCTGGGGCTCGGAGGGCGACAAGGCCGAAACGATCAAGCAGACGGTCTCCTGGGACCGCTTCAGGATCGGCGACGTCTCCGAACTGCCCCTCGACTCCAAGGGCAACGTCAAGTTTCCTGCGATCACGCAGGAGGGCCAGGCGGTGTTCCGCTGGGCCGTGTTCGAGATGGCGAAGGTCGCGCAGCAGGCGCTGGACGCGGCCGGGATCAGCCCGGACGACCTGGACGTCTTCATCCCGCACCAGGCCAATGTGCGGATCATCGACTCGATGGTGAAGACGCTCAAGCTGCCGGAGCACGTCACGGTCGCCCGTGACATCCGCACCACCGGCAACACCTCGGCCGCCTCGATCCCGCTCGCGATGGAGCGGCTTCTGGCGACGGGTGACGCGAAGAGCGGCGACACCGCGCTCGTCATCGGCTTCGGGGCGGGTCTCGTCTACGCCGCGACGGTCGTTACCCTCCCCTAGGCACTCCGTGCCGGATCATGCGGTCCGGGACGGAGAGCAGCAACGCCCGCCGCGACGCGGCGGGCCGCCACACCCCTTTGGACAACCAAGAAGGAGCGCCATCATGGCCGCCACTCAGGAAGAGATCGTCGCCGGTCTCGCGGACATCGTGAACGAGATCGCCGGCATCCCGGTTGAGGACGTCCAGCTGGACAAGTCCTTCACCGACGACCTGGACGTCGACTCGCTGTCCATGGTCGAGGTCGTCGTCGCCGCCGAAGAGCGCTTCGACGTCAAGATCCCGGACGACGACGTCAAGAACCTCAAGACGGTCGGCGACGCGACGAAGTACATCCTCGACCACCAGGCCTGATCCGCCGATACTCGGGCATGACCCGGGTACCGGGCAGATCCGGGCAGACTGCCCCGCCGCCCGGCGGTGGCGCCGTACGAATCCGTATCCCGTTGGAGAAAGAATTCCCGTGAGCTCGACCAATCGCACCGTGGTCGTCACCGGTATCGGCGCAACCACACCGCTGGGTGGCGACGCAGCCTCGACCTGGGAGGGTCTGGTCGCCGGCAGGTCCGGCGTCCGGCCCCTGGAGCAGGAGTGGGCCGCCGACCAGGCGGTCCGCATCGCCGCGCCGGCCGCCGTCGACCCCTCCGAGGTCATTCCGCGGCCGCAGGCCCGCCGCCTCGACCGCTCGGCGCAGTTCGCGCTGATCGCGGCGCAGGAGGCCTGGAAGGACGCCGGGTACGCCGGCAAGGCGGGCGAGAGCCCCGCCGAGGACGGCGCGGCCCACGTCGACCCCGACCGGCTCGGTGCGGTCATCGCCTCCGGCATCGGCGGCGTGACCACGCTGCTCGACCAGTACGACGTGCTGAAGGAGCGGGGCGTCCGACGCGTCTCCCCGCACACCGTTCCCATGCTGATGCCGAACGGCCCCTCCGCCAACGTCGGCCTGGCCGTGGGCGCCCGTGCGGGCGTGCACACTCCGGTCTCCGCCTGCGCCTCGGGCGCCGAGGCCATCGGCTACGCCATCGAGATGATCCGCACCGGCCGCGCCGACGTCGTCGTCGCGGGTGGCACGGAGGCGGCGATCCACCCGCTGCCCATCGCCGCGTTCGGCAACATGATGGCGATGTCCAAGAACAACGACGACCCGCAGGGCGCCTCCCGCCCCTTCGACACGGCGCGCGACGGCTTCGTCCTCGGCGAGGGCGCCGGCGTCCTGGTCCTGGAGTCCGCCGAGCACGCCGCCGCGCGCGGCGCCCGCGTCTACGCGGAGGCGGTCGGCCAGGGCATCTCCGCCGACAGCCACGACATCGTGCAGCCGGAGCCGGAGGGCCGCGGCATCTCCGCCGCCCTGCAGAACCTGCTGGACGGCAACGACCTGGACCCGGCCGAGATCGTGCACGTCAACGCGCACGCCACCTCGACGCCGGCCGGTGACATCGCCGAGCTGAAGGCGCTGCGCAAGGTCCTCGGCGACGATGTCGACCACATGGCGGTCTCCGGCACCAAGTCGATGACCGGTCACCTGCTCGGTGGCGCGGGCGGCGTGGAGTCCGTGGCGACCGTGCTCGCGCTGTACCACCGGGTGGCACCGCCGACCGTCAACGTCGAGAACCTCGACCCGGAGGCCGAGGCCAACGCGGACATCGTCCGCGGGGAGGCCCGCAAGCTCCCGGTGGAGGGCCGTATCGCCGCGCTGAACGACTCGTTCGGCTTCGGCGGGCACAATGTCGTTCTCGCGTTCCGGTCGGTCTGAGCGACGTAGCCGTACGTACGAGGAAGGCCCCCACCGGTCGGTGGGGGCCTTCCTCGTGTGCGCGGGGCGGGCGGGTGTCACACCACCTGGTGCAGCCAGCGGACCGGGGCGCCCTCGCCGGCGTGGCGGAAGGGCTCCAGTTCGTCGTCCCAGGGCTTGCCGAGGAGCTTGGCGATGTCCGACTCGAGGTCGGTCTCGCCGCGCTGGGAGCGGACCAGGGCGGCGCGCAGCCGGTCCTCGGGGATCATGATGTCGCCGTGGATGCCGGTGACGGCGTGGAAGATGCCGAGGTCGGGGGTGCAGCTGTAGCGCTCGCCCTCGGCGTTCGCGGAGGGTTCCGCGGTGACCTCGAAGCGGAGCAGCTGCCAGCCGCGCAGGGCGGAGGCGAGCTTGGAGGCGATGCCGGCCTGCCCCTGCCAGGAGAACTCCGAGCGCCAGGTGCCGGGCGCGGCGGGCTGCCGGATCCAGTCCAGGCCGACGCGCGTGCCGAGCACCCCGGCGACGGCCCACTCGACGTGCGGGCAGAGCGCGCGCGGCGCGGAGTGCACGTACAGGACTCCACGTGTCGTCACCGGAACCTCCGGGCTGAGCGGGACTTCTCGGAACGGGTGGAACGGGTGGAACGGCCGTGACCGGGCGGGCCACGTTGATGGCGAGGCTACCGTGCGGCGGGGCAAGGAGTGTGACGTACCGTCGGTCCCGCCGCCGACAAACCTCCGCCATTCACCCGGCAGGACGCTTGTACGGGTGTGAGCCGTTGCATCGCCGTCCTCGGGAACCCTCGCGCGGTGTCATGGGTTGAGCACGGTGGAGGCACGAGGCGAGGGGTGGGACCGGTATGGGGCGAGGGACGGACCAGCGGACGCGGTACGGCCGTCGCCGGGCGCGTGTCGCGCTCGCCGCCCTGACCGCCGCCGTCCTGGGCGTGGGTGCGGCGGGCTGCGACGCCGCGGGCGGCGACTCCCCCGCTCCCTCCGGCAGCCCGTCGAAGCCGACGAGGACCGCGCCCGCCTGGGACACCAGCCCGGCATCCGTCGCCGCCGTCGGCGACTCCATCACGCGCGGCTTCGACGCCTGCGCGGTGCTGTCCGACTGCCCGGAGGTGTCGTGGGCGACCGGCAGCAGCGCGAAGGTCGACTCGCTGGCCGTACGGCTGCTGGGCAAGGCGGACGCGGCCGAGCACAGCTGGAACTACGCGGTCACCGGGGCCCGGATGGCGGACCTGACCGCTCAGGTGACGCGGGCGGCGCAGCGCAAGCCGGAGCTGGTGGCGGTGATGGCCGGGGCGAACGACGCGTGCCGGTCCACGACCTCGGCGATGACGTCGGTGGCGGACTTCCGGGCGCAGTTCCAGGAGGCGATGACCACCCTGCGCGAGAAGCTCCCCAAGGCGCAGGTGTACGTGTCGAGCATCCCGGACCTCAAGCGGCTCTGGTCCCAGGGCCGCACCAACCCGCTGGGCAAGCAGGTGTGGAAGCTCGGCCTGTGCCCGTCGATGCTGGGCGACGCGGACTCCCTGGACTCGGCGGCCACCCTGCGGCGCAACACGGTGCGCGACCGGGTGGCGGACTACAACGAGGTGCTGCGGGAGGTCTGCGCGAAGGACCGGCGGTGCCGCACCGACGACGGAGCGGTGCACGAGTTCCGGTTCGGCACGGACCAGTTGAGCCACTGGGACTGGTTCCACCCCAGTGTGGACGGCCAGGCGCGGCTGGCGGAGATCGCCTACCGCGCGGTCACCGCGAAGAGTCCCTGACCCGGCCGCTGACCTGGGCGTGTCCTAGAGTTCCGGACATGAGCGAACTCTTCGGCACACTTTCCGACGGCACCCCGGTACACCGCTGGACCCTGGAGCGGGCCGGCGTACGGGTACGGGTCCTGTCGTACGGCGGGATCGTGCAGTCGGCCGAGGTTCCGGACCGGGACGGTCACCCGGCCGACGTGGTCCTGGGGTTCGCGGACCTGGACGGCTACGTGGCGCACCCGGAGCCGTACTTCGGCGCGCTGGTCGGGCGGTACGCCAACCGGATCGCGGGCGGGCGCTTCCCGCTGGACGGGCGGACGCACGCGGTGGCGCTCAACGAGGGGCCCAACACGCTGCACGGCGGCGCGCGGGGCTTCGACAAGCGGGTGTGGGAGGTGGCGGCGGTCGAGGAAGGCGTCCGGCTGAGCCGGGTCTCCCCGCACGGCGAGGAGGGCTTCCCGGGGCGCCTGGAGACGTCGGTGACGTACACGCTGGACGGGTCGGGCGCGCTACGGATCGCCTACGCGGCGGTCACGGACGCGCCGACCGTGCTGAACCCGACCAACCACAGCTACTTCAACCTGAGCGGCTCCGGGCACGCGGGCGGGCACGAACTGCGGCTGGCCGCCTCCCGGATCACGCCCGTCGACGCCGGTCTGATCCCGACGGGCGGCCTCGACGACGTGACGGACACGCGCTTCGACTTCCGGCGGGCGCGCAAGGTCGGCTCGGGCTACGACCACAACTTCGTCCTGGACAAGGGCGTGACCGACGCGGCCGAGGAGGTCGCCGAGCTGTACGACCCGGCGTCGGGGCGGGTGCTCACGGTGGCGACGACCGAGCCGGGCCTCCAGCTGTACACCGCCGACCACCTGGGCGAGCCCTTCGCCCCCGGGGACGGGATCGCGCTGGAGACCCAGCACTTCCCGGACTCCCCGAACCGTCCCGGCTTCCCGAGCACGGTGCTGCGGCCGGGCGAGGTGTTCCGCTCGGAGACGGTGTACGGCTTCTCGGTGCGCCGGTAGGCCGCCCCGGGGCGACGGGAGGGGCTGAGCCCCGGCCCGGCCGTCAGGTCCCGGGCCGGGGCTGTTCATGGGGACGGCGCGCTCGCGGGCGTCCCGGTCCGACGTTAATCGCCGCGCTGATCCGGCGGTCCGTGATCGGGCATCCGATCAGGAGTTCGTACGAACCCTTCACAAACGGCCATGAGTCGGTCGGCCATGCGCCATGGCGCCCACCCCTTCCGCCACGCGATACTGCCGCCGTTCCGGCAGCACCCCACGGCGACGGAAGGACCTGGACTCCCTTGAGACCCATACGTGTTCGGATCGGCGTACTCGGACTGGCCCTGGTGGCGGGGCTCGCGGCCCCCACGGCGGCGACGGCGGCTCCCGAGGCGGGAGGTGCCGCCCCCGCACCGACCGTGGAGGAGCGGCGGCTCGACGGGGAGGTGCCCCGGGAGATCCTGCGGCGCTCCGGATTCGCCGCGGTGGCGCCGGCGTTCGCCCGGGGGCTCGGGCGGGCGGACTCCTACCGCGAGGCCCGACGGGTCGTGGCGCGCGAGGGCTCTGCGTTGTGGCGGCGGGCGGTGGACCGGGTACAGGGGCGCGGTCCGGCCCGAGGGGACCTCAGCCGCGACGACGACCGGCCGCTGTACTGGGCGCGGCTCGGGATGACGCGCGAACTGCGCACCTGGGAGCCCGGGTTCGGTCTGGGCGAGCGGCAGCGGGCCGCGCTGCTGACGGAGCTGGAGCGCGCCTCGCGCGGTCAGACCGACCTCCGGCTGCCGCGCGGCGGGCACGGCAAGGGGATGAAGCGGGTGCTGCTCACCGGCTTCGATCCCTTCACGCTGGACCGGGACATCCGGATCTCCAACCCGTCCGGCGCCGTCGCGCTCGCCCTGGACGGCACGGTGATCGACACCCCGGAGGGTCCCGCCCGGGTGGAGACGGCCGTGTTCCCGGTGCGCTGGGCGGACTTCGCCGAGGGGACGGTGGAGCGGGCGCTGCGGCCGTACCTGCCCGGGGTGGACCTGTTCACCACGGTGAGCCAGGGCCGGGTCGGCCGGTTCGACGTGGAGCGGACCAACGGGGCCTGGCGGGGCGGCTTCCCGGACAACGACAACGTCTCCCGCACGGAGACGGTCCCGGTGGCCGACCCGGCCTCGCAGCCGCAGTGGACGACGACCACGCTGCCGTACGCGGCGATCACGGCGGCGGACACCGGACGCTTCCCGGTGTACGACAACACGACCGTGACCGAGATTCCGGTGGGCGGCGACGAGCCGGTCGTACGGCCCGACGGGCCCACGCCCGGGTCGACGGCCCGGGAGGGCGGCGGCGGCAACTACCTCTCCAACGAGATCGCCTACCGCGCGACGCTGCTGCGGGACCGGCTCGGGCTGCACGGCGCGCTGCCGGGCGGGCACGTGCACACGCCGGTGCTTCGGTTCGGGACCGGGAACACCGATCCGGCGACGGGGGCGGTCACCGACCCGGAGTTCGTGCGCAACAGGCTGGACATCGTGGCGCAGACGCGGGCGATCGTGGGCGTGGCGGTCAGTGCCGCGGGGCCCGACCGGGGCTGAGTGAAGGATCGGCGGTATCGCCATCGGACGGGTCGTCGGCGCCGTCGCGCGTCTCCTCGCCCAGCAGTTCCCGGGCGAGGAGCGTGGCGCCGGCGACGGCGCCCGGCATCAGGAACACGGCGACGAACGGCACCAGGAAGGACACGCCCAGCGGGGTGCCGAAGCCCCAGACCAGCATCCGGCGGGAGCGCAGCAGGGCGAGGCGTTCGCGCAGCTCGACGCCGCGGCGCTGGAGGGCGACGGCGGCCAGTTCCTCGGTGAGGAAGAAGCCGGTGACGAAGAAGCCGACCACCGGGACCACGGTCTGGCCGACGACCGGGATGAAGCCGAGCGCGAAGAGCAGCACGCCCCAGAGCGCGGCGCGGACGAGGATCCGCAGGCTGTCGCGGCCGGAGATCCACAGCTCGCGCCAGAGCGGCAGGTGGGACTCGGGCGCCGTGCCGTCCGGGGAGGCGTCGCGGTCGACGCGTTCGGAGAGGGCCTCGTAGAAGGGCTGGCCGACCAGCAGGGTCACCGCGGTGAAGGTGAGGACGGCGAGGAGCAGGGCGAGGGCGAACAGCACGGCGGTGAGGAAGCCGCGGAAGAGTCCGAGCCAGGGACTCGACCAGTCGTCGGCGAAGGGGGTCACCCACGCGACGAAGTCCTCGCCCCACAGCGCGAGCGCGACCAGCACGCCCACGTACAGGACCAGGGTGATCAGGCCCGGGACGAGCCCGAAGCCGTAGCTCCGGCCGTGCCGGGCCACCCAGCGCTGGCCCTTCAGCAGATGGCCGAACCCCGCCCCAAGATCACGCATGGGCGGCACTCTACCGGTCGGCGCGCCGGACCGTTTCCGGTCCCGGCACGGCCCCGGTCAGACGAGCGTGACGGTGATGTTGCCGCGGGTCGCTTTCGAGTACGGGCAGACCTGGTGGGCCTTCTCCACCAGCGACCGCGCGGTGGCGGCGTCGACCGCCGGGATCTCGGCGGAGATTTCGACGATGATGCCGAACCCGTCGTCGTTCTTGCCGATGCCGACCTTCGCGGTGACGGTGGAGCCGGAGACGTCGGCGCCCTCCTGGCGGGCCACGACGCCGAGGGCGCCCTGGAAGCAGGCGCTGTACCCGGCGGCGAACAGCTGCTCCGGGTTGGTGCCGGCGCCGTTGCCGCCCATCTCCTTGGGCGGGTTCACGACGACGTCGAGCCTGCCGTCGTCGGTGGCGACCCGGCCGTCGCGGCCGTTCTCGGCGGTGGCGACGGCGGTGTAGAGGACTTCGGACTGCTGGATGGGCATACGGGTGTCTTCCTCCTAGGTCCGCCGTGACTCGCGCCCACGATCACGGCGGATTTCGGAAAGACGCTACCGCATGCCGGAATCTTCGGGAAGTCAGAGCTTGACGATCATCTTGCCGGTGTTGTCGCCGCGCAGGACCCCGAGGAACGCCTCCAGGTTGTTCTCGATGCCCTCGACGACGGTCTCGCGGTACTTCAGCTCGCCGGTGCGGACCCAGGGGCCGACCTCCTCGACGAACTTCGGCTGGAGGTCGTAGTGGTCGCCGACCAGGAAGCCCTCGATGCGGCCGCGGGTCTGGATGAGGCGGGCGAGGTTCTTCGGGCCGGGCGCGGGCTCGGTGTTGTTGTAGACGGAGATCGCGCCGCAGATGGCGATGCGGCCGTTCAGGTTGAGGGAGCCGATGGCGGCCTCCAGGTGGTCGCCGCCGACGTTGTCGAAGTAGACGTCGACGCCGTCCGGGGCGGCGGCGCGCAGCTGCTCGCTCACCGGGCCGTTCTTGTAGTTGAAGGCGGCGTCGAAGCCGTACTCGTCGAGGAGCAGCTTGACCTTCTCGTCCGAGCCGGCCGAGCCGATGACCCGCGAGGCGCCCTTGAGCTTGGCGAGCTGCCCCACCTGGCTGCCGACGGCACCCGCGGCGCCCGAGACGAAGACGGAGTCGCCCTCCTTGAAGGAGGCGGTGCGCAGCAGGCCGGCGTAGGCGGTGAGGCCCGTCATACCGAGTACGCCGAGGTACGTCGACAGGGGCGCGGCGTCCGGGTCCACCTTGACGGCGCTCTTCGCGTCCACGGCGGCGTACTCGCGCCAGCCGAGGAAGTGCAGGACGTGGTCGCCGACGGCGATGTTCTCGGCGTTGGAGGCGACGACCTCGCCGACCGCGCCGCCCAGCATGGGCTTGTCCAGCTCGTAGGGGGCGGCGTAGGACTTGGCGGCGCTCATGCGGCCGCGCATGTACGGGTCGACGGAGACGTACAGGTTGCGCACCAGCACCTGCCCGGCGCCCGGGGCGGGGACCTCCGCCTCGACGAGCGCGAAGTCCTCGGGCTTCGGCCAGCCGACCGGGCGGGTGACCAGGTGCCATGCGCGGTTGACGGCGGGGAGGGCGGGGGAGTCGGTCATGGGGCACCTTTCCAGGGGGCTTGCTCGGACTTGCCTGGACTTGCTTGCCGAGAATGCTTCATGCTCTGAAACAACCATGCGGCTGAACATTTCAGCTTGTCAAACAAATGGGTACCCTGGATTCCATGGCCACACCACGCGACACCACGCGCCGACCCGACGCTCTCACCCTTGAAGTCGTCGAACTGATCGGCGAGGTCGTGGCCCGCTTCCACGCGGACTACGAGGAGGCGGCGGCGGAGCGCGCCCTGACCGGGGCGCAGGCCAAGCTGCTGAGCCTGCTGTCACTGGAGCCGCTGCCGATGCGGAAGCTGGCCCACAAGCTGAAGTGCGAGCCGTCGAACGTCACGGGGATCGTGGACCGGCTGGAGGCACGCGGCCTGGTCGAGCGCCGCCCCGACCCCGGCGACCGCCGGGTGAAGGTCGCGGCGGCGACGGAGGAGGGACGCCGGGTGGCCCGGGGCCTGCGGGAGTCACTGCGCTTCGCGCGCGAGCCGCTGGCGGGGCTGTCGGAGGCGGAGCGGGTGGCTCTGCGGGACGCGCTGCGCCTGATGGTCGGGGAGGGCTCGCCGGAGGGCTGACCGCCACCGTGGACGACCCTGAGGGAGCGTCTCGCCGAGCAAGGGTGCCGGGGAGGCCGCCCATTGACGAACGGACCGGCTCGCCGACGGCGACCGCTTTCCGCCCGATCGCCGCCAGGAGCGCACCGCGCTCGCGTTTCACTCGCCGTCCGGTCGCCCACCCTCCTTCAGTACGCCTGCATCCCCAAGGGCAAGCCGGACCTCGTGCGCGAAGCCGACGGTGTCTTCGAGTCCGAACGCCGTGCGTTGCAGTACGAACCCGTGCAGGAGCGCCATGACCACCCGCGATCCGCGCTCGGGGTCGAGCCCGGCCGGCACGGTGCCCGCCGACCGACCGGTGCGCAGCGCGTCCGCCACGCGCCCGCGGACCCGCTCGAAGCCCTCGTTGGCGCGCTGCCGCAGCCCCTCGTTGCGCAGGAGTTCGGCCCACGACTGGACTGCGCAGCGCAAGAGCTCGTCGACCGGAACGGTGTTGCCGGCCCCGTCCACCGCCTCGTCGCCACTCACCGGGGCCGTCGCCGCCTCGACCAGATCGGCGGCGGTGACGCCCTCGGCCGCCTCGACGATGCGCCCGATCGGATCGAAGATCAGCCGGAACGCCTCCCCGGCGATCTCCAGGATCAGCTCGTCCTTGCCGGTGAAGTAGCGATACGGGGCGCCGACCGCCACGCCCGCTTCGGCGGCGATGTCGGGCATCGAGGTCTGGTGGAAACCGTCGCGGGCGAAGCATCGCCGCGCCGCGGCGATGATCTGCGCACGGTTCGCCTCCCGGCGAGCAGGGGTGATGCGGGGCACGGGCGGACCCTCCTTCGAACGTGAACGACCATTCGCCTTGACATTGACGTGTCGCGGTTCCAGTCTAAAAGTGAAAGCTCATTCGCGTAAACAGAAGGGGCCTGCCATGGCCGATCGAAGCCTCTCCGTGGGTGTCTACCGGTACGAACACACCGAACCCCTCTTCGACGGGAGGGTCACGATCGAGGACGTGAGCGCGACGTTCGAGACCTCGCCGCTCGTCTCCGACCTCTTCCAGCGCATGGCCAGGGGCGAGCTGGACATCGCCGAGTTCGGGCTGACCTATTTCCTGCGCGCCTTCGACCTGGAGGACTCGCCGTTCCTGGCTCTGCCGATCTTCCCGAACCGCAACTTCCGCCACTCGGCGTGGTTCGTGAACACCGACAGCGGGATCGAGCGGCCGGAGGACCTGGCGGGCCGGACCGTCGGCGAGTTCGCGCTGTACGGCCACGACCCGGGCGTCTGGAACAAGGGTGTCCTGGCCGACGAATTCGGGGTGACGCCGGACCGGATGAACTGGGTGATCGGCGGCACCGACCACCCCATCCCCTCCTTCGACTGGATCCCCCAGCCCGTCCCGGACGGGGTGCACGTCCGCCACACCGAGGGCGAGCAGACTCTGGGCGCCATGCTCGAAAACGGGGAGATAGACGCCCTGCTCTCCGTCGACGTGCCGCAGGGGCTGCTCGACGGTTCGACGCGGAAGATCCGCCGGCTCTTCCCCGACTACGAGGCCGTCGAGCGCGACTACTACCGTCGTACCGGCATCTTCCCGATGATGCACGTCGTCGCGATCCGCCGGGAACTGGCCGCCGAGCCCGGCCTGGTGGAATCGGTCTACCGCGCCTTCAAACGGGCCAAGGAGATCGTGCAGGATCGGTACCGGGCCGGCGCCGCGAAGCAGCACATGTCCGTGATCACCCCCTGGTTCAGTGAACTCTTCGACGAGAACCGTGCGCTGCTGGGCGAGGACTGGTGGCCCTATGGCGTCGGCGCCAACCGCAAGGCCGTCGACACCTTCCTGCGCTACCACTACGAACAGGGCCTGTCCAAAAGGCTGTTGACCTCCGAGGACATCTTTGTCCCCGGCCTGCTCGACACCTGATACCCGGCCTTTGCCCTCCGGTCGTCGTCGCTCCGGGAAAGGCCTCGCACCATGTTCACCAGCAACGTCGCACCGCGTCCCGACCGGCTCCCGCGTCGCCGTCCGCGCGCCAGCGCCGATCAGGTCGATGGAGTGCTGCTCCCCGACGTCGACGCAGAACTCACGGCACCAGCGGACGACGTGCGCACGGTCCTCGGCGGTGTCGCGGTCCGCGACGACGTTGGCGTCGACCGAAGACGCAGGCTGCGGCGCCATGTTCGGCTGCCCCGGGTATCCGCAACTTCTCGATGTCCGTCAGTGCCGTGTTGTGCAGGGCGGGACGCGGGGACAGAAATCCGCCGGCTCGGCCGAGGAAGTCGTCGACGTCTCCTGGGACGACTCGCGTTTCGGCGACCGGCACTTCACGTTGTGGGAGACCCCGGAGGGCACCCCCGTGGCGATGGCGGCCGCGACCCCGGTCGTCGGCGGCATGGTCCGGGTGGACCCCGTCTACACCCCGGCCCACCGCCGCGGCCGTGGCTACGCCGGAGCCGTGACGGTCGAGGTGAGCAGGTCCGCGCTGGCCGCGGGGGCCACGGACGTCGTCCTGTTCACAGACCCGGACAACCCCACCAGCAACGCTCTCTATCAGCGCATCGGGTATCGCCGCGTCGCGGACTTCGCCGGGTACAGGTTCTCCGCGTGAGCGGAACTCCTACGTGCACCACCACAGGAAGCGGTCGCAGGTCTCCGTCGGGGTCGGGTCCGGCTGTTCCGGCGGGGTGGGGGTCGTCGTCGGGGGCGGGTCGTCGTGCGACTCCGGCGGCGACGGGTCCGGGTTCGCGGGTGGGGTGGTGCTCGGGGCCGGTGCGCTGGAGGCGCCGGCGGCGTCGGACTCGCTTGCCGACTCCGACTCTTCTGTCTCCGGTGAGGACGAAGCGGACGCCGACACCGTTGCCGACGCCGATGCGCCGGGGGACGGCGTGCCCGAGGTCGCGGTCGTTCCCGGGGCGTCGTCGACGGGGACCGCCGACGCCTCGCCCACCTCCCTCGTCGCCTCGCCGTCCGTCGTCTCGCCGCCCGCCGCGGCCGGTTTCTCCGGGGAGTGCGGGGCGTCCATGCCGAGTTCGGCCAGGCTCAGTCCCCCGGCCGCCAGGACGAAGCCCGCGGCGACGAGCAGGGTCCGGCGGCGGCGCCTGCGGTGGGCGGCGGCCTTGCGGTCACGGCGGCTGGAGCGGGCGCCGGGCGGGGTGGCGTCGTCGGGGTCCTCGTCGAGGGTCCCGTGCGTGGGGCCGTCGGCGTCCTCGTCGGGGGTCCCGTCCGGGTCGTCGCCGCGCTTCCGCCCCGGGGCTTCCCGGGGGGTGTCGTCGGCCGCCGCCGGCTCGACCCCGTATCGCCGGTCGAAGGCCTCACTCGCCGTCAGGGCGTCGTCCGACGCGCGGAGTTCGTGGCAGGGCGTGCCGCAGCCCGGGCAGGCGAGGGCGCCGTTGAGGTGCCGTCGGCACGGGTGGCAGTAGTCCATGACGCGGGAAGGTTAAGTTCCGGGACGGGCGCGTTCCTAGAGGCCACTGTGAAAGTTGTGTGGGGAAGCACTTCGCCGGCGCCTCCTCCCCCGCCTCGAAACTGCCGAAACCGTTATGGGTCCGACCCATTGACACTCCCCGCACCCCGTCCTTACTGTCACGCCAGCATTTCGAACGAGTGACGAAATATCGAACAAAATGAAGGGCAGCCGCCGTGCGCATCACCGGAATCAGCACACACGTGGTCGGGACGCCGTGGCGCAACCTGACCTACGTCCAGGTGCACACCGACGAGGGCCTCACCGGAGTCGGCGAGACCCGGATGCTGGGGCACACCGACGCGCTCCTCGGCTACCTGAAGGAGGCCGAGGCCAACCACATTCTCGGTTCCGACCCGTTCGCTGTCGAGGACCTGGTCCGCCGCATGAAGTACGGCGACTACGGCCGCGCGGGCGAGATCGTGATGTCCGGCATCGCGGTCGTCGAGATGGCGTGCTGGGACATCAAGGGCAAGGCCCTCGGTGTCCCGGTGTGGCAGCTGCTGGGCGGGAAGGTCACCGACAAGGTCAAGGCGTACGCCAACGGGTGGTACACCACCGAGCGGACGCCGGAGGCGTACCACAAGGCGGCGCAGGGGGTCATGGAGCGCGGGTACCGGGCCCTGAAGATCGACCCGTTCGGCACCGGGCACTTCGAGCTGGATCAGGAGCAGACGAACTACGCCGTGTCGCTGATCGAGGCGGTGCGGGACGCCATCGGGCCCGACGCCGAGCTGATGCTGGAGATGCACGGCCGGTTCTCGCCCTCCACCGCCGTCCGGCTCGCGCGCGAACTCGCGCCGTTCAAGCCCGCCTGGCTGGAGGAGCCGGTCCCGCCGGAGAACCTCAAGGCGTTGAAGAAGGTCGCCGAGAAGGTGGACATCCCGGTCGCCACCGGTGAGCGCATCCACGACCGGATCGAGTTCCGCGAGCTGTTCGAGGACCAGTCGGTGGACGTCATCCAGCCCGACGTCGGTCACATCGGCGGCATCTGGGAGACCCGGAAGCTGGCCGCGACCGCCGAGACGCACTACACGCTGGTCGCCCCGCACAACGTCGGCGGGCCCGTGCTCACGGCGGCCTCCCTCCAGGTCGGGTTCACCTCCCCGAACTTCAAGATCCTGGAGCACTTCAACGACTTCGCGGACGCGGAGATCAAGAAGGTCGTCAAGGGCGCGCCGCGGGTCGACCCGGAGGACGGGTGCTTCCACCTCTCCGACGCGCCCGGTCTCGGCGTCGAGCTGGACACCGACGCGGCGGCCGAGTTCCCGCAGCAGCAGGCCCGGTTCGACCTGTGGGCCGAGGGCTGGGAGAAGCGCGCCCCCAAGGGGACCGGGGCGTGAGCGGCGCCGTCGTCGTCGAGGCGCCGGGGGTGCACCGGCTCGTGCCGCACGAGCCGCGTGAACCGGGGCCCGGCGAGGCGCTGGTGCGGGTGCACGCAGCGGGGATCTGCGGCAGCGACCGCGAGGTCTATCAGGGCAACCGGCCCGAGGGGTACGTGCGTTACCCGCTCACCCCCGGGCACGAGTGGTCCGGGACCGTGGAGCGGGTCGGCACCGGGGTGCCGGGCTCGCTGGTCGGCCGGAAGGTGGTGGGCGAGGGCTTCCGCAACTGCCAGGTGTGCGACCGCTGTCACGCGGGCGAGACCACGCTGTGCACGGCCGGGTACGAGGAGACCGGGTTCACCCAGCCGGGCGCGATGGCGCCGACGCTGACGCTGCCCGCCCGGCTGCTGCACGCCTTGCCCGACGACGCCGACCTCACCGCCGCCGCCCTGCTGGAGCCCGCGGCCTGCATCGCCGCCGCCGCGCTGAAGGCGAACGCCCGGCCCGGTGAGCGGGTCGCCGTGGTCGGCACGGGCACGCTCGGGATGTTCGCCGTGCAGTTCCTGCGCGCCGCCTCCCCCGCCGAGCTGCTGGTCGTCGGCACGCGAGGGGACCGGGAGGCGCTGTCGCGGCAGTTCGGCGCGACCGACTTCCGGACCAAGGACCGGCCGCCGACGGACGACTTCGACCTCGTGATCGAGACCGCCGGGTCCGCGGACGCCGCCCGCACGGCCGCCGCGCTGCTGCGCCGGGGCGGGCGCCTGGTGCTGACCGGCATCCCGGCGCCGGGCGCCGACGGCCTCGACCCGACCGACCTGGTCGTACGGCAGCTGGAGGTGCACACCGTCTTCGGGGCGCCGCCGGACGCCTGGGCGCACACGGTGCGGGTCTTCGCGGCCGGGCTGCTCGATCCGCGGCCGCTGGTGACGCACGAGCTGCCGCTCGCGGAGTTCGCGCAGGCCATCGAGCTGGTCGGCGCCGGCGACCCGAAGGTCGGCAAGGTGCTGCTGCACCCGGACGCCCTCCCCTGAGCCGTACGCCGGTGCGGGGGCGACCTGACGGCCTGCGCACCGGCGTACACCACCGCAACGGACGTCGCGCACCCACGCCACCCACGCCCACGGCCGCGAACCTCGTCCGACATATCGAACACTAAGGAACGCTTGTGACCGACGCTTCCGCCACGGCCGCCGCACGCAGGCCCGGTGAGCAGGCCCTCACCGCCCTCGGCCTGGCCGCGCCCGCCCCCGACCCCGCCGACGCCTCGCCGCACTCCTTCCCGGGCGGCGGCCGCTGGCGCACCGAGATCCCGTCCTGCGAGGGTCCGGAGGCGCTGGGGGTGGTGCTCAAGGAGTCCTCGCGCCTCGACGTGCCGATCCACCGGATCAGCCAGGGCAGCGGCGTGTGGATGCTGACCGACGCCGAGATCACCGAGATGGTCGAGGCCACCGCCGAACGCGACATCGAGCTGTGCCTGTTCACCGGCCCGCGCGGCACCTGGGACATCGGCGGCTCCACCCGGACCGACTCGGGCGGCGCGGGCCTGAGGGCGCGCGGCCACGCCGCGGTCGCCGGGTGCGTCGAGGACGCCGTGCGGGCGAGCGAACTGGGCGTCAAGTGCCTGCTCGTCGCCGACGAGGGCGTGCTGTGGACGCTGCACCGGGCCCGTGCGGCCGGCATCCTCCCCGCCGACACCACGCTCAAGCTCTCCGCGCTGGTCGGTCCGGTCAACCCGGCCTCGTACGCGGTGTACGAGCGGCTCGGCGCCGACTCCATCAACGTCCCCAGCGACCTGACGCCGGATCACCTGACCGAAATACGGCGGGTTTCGGCCGCGCCGATGGACATGTACATCGAGGCTCCCGACGACCTCGGCGGCTATGTCCGCATGTACGAGGTCGCCGAGCTGATCCGGCGCGGCGCCCCGCTGTACCTGAAGTTCGGCCTGTCCAAGGCGCCCGGGATCTATCCGTACGGCCACCACCTGCGGGAACTCACGCTGGCCACCGCGAAGGAGCGGGTGCGCCGCGGTCGGCTCGCCCTCGATCTGCTCGCCCGGCACGGGGCGGACGGCGACATGGCGCCGCTCGGCACCCGGCTGCCGGGCCCGCTCAACCGGTTCGAGATCTCGTCATAACGTTCCGGAAACTCCCTTCTCAAAAGACGACACGACCGCGCACAATCCCACACACCTGCCTCGCCGATCCAGCCCTCACCTCAAGGATGATGACCATGCGCAACCGCAGAGCCGCACTCGCCGCGATAGCCTCCGCCGCCTCGCTCGCCCTCACCCTGTCCGCCTGCGGCCAGAGCAGCGAGGGCGGCAGCGAGGAGGACAAGTCGGGCAGCGACGGCGCCACCGTCGGCATCGCGATGCCGACCAAGTCCTCCGAGCGCTGGATCACCGACGGCGCCAACGTCGAGAAGGAACTGAAGGCCAAGGGGTTCGAGACCAAGCTGGTCTTCGGCGAGGACGACCCGGACCAGCAGGTCTCGCAGATCGAGAACATGATCACGCAGGGCGTGGACGCCCTGATCGTCGCCGCGATCGACAACAAGTCCCTCGGCAACGTCCTGCAGCAGGCCAAGGACGCCGACATCCCGGTCATCTCCTACGACCGGCTGATCCTCGGCACGGAGAACGTCGACTACTACGCCTCGTTCGACAACGAGAAGGTCGGCGAGCTGCAGGGCGGCTACATCGTCGACAAGCTCGGCCTGAAGGCGGGCAAGAAGGGCCCCTTCAACATCGAGCTGTTCGCCGGCTCCAACGACGACAACAACACCCGGTACTTCTTCAACGGCGCGATGAAGGTCCTGAAGCCGTACCTGGACAAGGGCCAGCTGGTCGTCCGCTCCAAGCAGACCGACCTCAACCAGGTCACCACCCTGCGCTGGGACGGCGGCACCGCCCAGAAGCGCATGGACGACCTGCTCACCTCCAGCTACCGCAGCGCCCGGGTCGACGCGGTGCTCTCGCCGTACGACGGCATCTCCATCGGCATCCTGTCCGCCCTGAAGTCGGACGGCTACGGCTCCGGCAGCAAGGCCATGCCGGTCGTCACCGGCCAGGACGCCGAGATCGCCTCGGTGAAGTCGATCAAGGCGGGCCAGCAGACCCAGACCGTCTTCAAGGACCTGCGCGAGCTCGCCAAGGTCGCCGCGAACATGGTCGACGCGGTCCTGAACGACAAGAAGCCCGAGGTCAACGACACCAAGTCGTACGACAACGGCTCCAAGGTCGTCCCCGCCTACCTGCTGCAGCCGGTCAGCGTCGACAAGAGCAACTGGGAGAAGGTCCTCGTCGAAGGCGGCTACTACTCCGCGGACCAGCTCAACTAACCGTGCCCCCTCAAGGATTGGAAGGCACGACCATGGCGGGACCCGTCCTGGAAATGCGCTCGATCGTCAAGACCTTTCCCGGTGTCAAAGCGCTGTCGGACGTCACGCTGACCGTTCGCCAGGGCGAGGTCCACGCCATCTGCGGGGAGAACGGCGCCGGCAAGTCGACCCTGATGAAGGTGCTCTCCGGAGTCCATCCGCACGGCAGTTACGAGGGGGGCGTCCTCTTCGAGGGCGAGACCTGCCGGTTCAAGGACATCCGGGCGAGCGAGCAGCACGGCATCGTGATCATCCACCAGGAACTGGCCCTGGTGCCGTACCTGTCGATCGCGGAGAACATCTTCCTCGGCAACGAACACGCCAAGCGCGGACTGATCAACTGGAACGACACCCTCAGGCACGCCACCGAACTGCTGCGCCGGGTCGGGCTCGACGAGCACCCGGAGACCCGCGTCGCCGACATCGGCGTGGGCAAGCAGCAGCTGGTGGAGATCGCCAAGGCGCTGTCGAAGAAAGTGAAGCTGCTCATCCTCGACGAGCCGACGGCGGCGCTCAACGACGAGGACAGCGGCAAACTCCTGGACCTGATCCTTCAGTTGAAGGAACAGGGCATGACGTCGATCATCATCTCGCACAAGCTGAACGAGATCCGCCGGGTCGCCGACTCGGTCACGATCATCCGCGACGGGCGCTCCATCGAGACGCTCGACGTGAAGGCGGCGGAGACGACCGAGGACCGGATCATCAGCGGGATGGTCGGCCGCGACCTGGAGAACCGCTTCCCGGACCGGACCCCGCACCAGCCGGAGGAGGGCACGGCCCCGGCCCTGGAGATCCGCAACTGGACCGTGCACCACCCCATCGACCAGCAGCGCAAGGTCGTCGACGACGTCTCGATCGAGGTGCGGCGCGGCGAGATCGTCGGCATCGCCGGGCTGATGGGCGCCGGGCGCACCGAACTGGCGATGAGCGTCTTCGGCCGCACCTACGGCCGGCACGCGGGCGGCACGGTCCTCAGGGACGGCCACGAGATCCGCACGAGGACCGTCCCGGAGGCGGTCGGGCACGGGATCGCCTACGTCACCGAGGACCGCAAGCACTACGGCCTCAACCTCATCGACACCATCAACCGGAACATCTCGCTGACCGCGCTGGGCAAGGTCGCCAAGCGGGGCGTGGTCGACGAGCACGGTGAGCGGCAGGTCGCCGAGGACTACCGCAAGTCGATGAACATCAAGGCGCCGACCGTCTTCGAGCCGGTCGGCAAGCTGTCCGGCGGCAACCAGCAGAAGGTCGTCCTCAGCAAGTGGATCTTCGCGGGTCCCGAGGTGCTGATCCTGGACGAGCCCACGCGCGGCATCGACGTGGGCGCCAAGTACGAGATCTACACGGTCATCGACCGCCTGGCGGCCGAGGGCAAGGCGGTCGTGTTCATCTCCTCCGAGCTGCCCGAGCTGCTCGGCATGTGCGACCGCATCTACACGATGGCCGCGGGACGGCTGACGGGTGAGTTCTCGCGGGCCGAGGCCTCGCAGGAGGCGCTGATGCGGCAGATGACGAAGGACAAGCAGGACCAGAAGACCCTGAAGGGCGAAGAGGTAAGCCGATGAGCACGGACGTGACCGCCAAGACTCCCGCACCGGCACCGCCCGGCAGAGAGGGAGGGGCCTCCGGCGGCGGGCTGCTCCAGCTGATGCTCGACGGCATGCGCCGCAACATGCGCCAATACGGCATGCTGATGGCCCTCGGCCTGATCGTGGTGCTGTTCGCCGTGTGGTCCGGCGGCGACCTGCTGCTGCCGCGCAACGTCTCCAACCTGGTGCTCCAGAACAGCTACATCCTGATCCTCGCGATCGGCATGATGCTCGTCATCATCGCGGGCCACATCGACCTGTCGGTGGGCTCACTGACCGCGTTCGTCGGTTCGATGGCCGCCGTGCTGATGGTCAAGAACGACCTGCCCTGGCCGGTGGCGGTGATCCTGTGCCTGGCCATCGGCGCCGCCGCGGGCGCCTGGCAGGGGTTCTTCATCGCCTATCTCGGCATACCGTCGTTCATCGTGACCCTCGCGGGCATGCTGCTCTTCCGCGGTCTGACGGAGATCTTCCTCAAGGGCCAGACCCTCGGCCCGTTCCCGAAGGACCTGCAGAAGCTCGCCAACGGCTTCCTGCCCGAGGTCGGCCCGAACACCAACTACCACAACCTCACCCTGCTGCTGGGCTTCGCCCTGATCGCCTTCGTCGTGTACCAGGAGGTCCGCGACCGCAAGCGGCAGCAGGAGTTCGCCCTCGACGTGCCGCCGGTCAAGCTGTTCCTGCTCAAGCTGGTCGCGCTGGTCGCCGCCGTCCTCGTCGTCACGTTGCTGCTGGCCAGCTACAAGGGCGCCCCGATCGTGCTGCTCATCCTGGGCGCCTTGGTCGTCGGCTTCGGCTACCTGATGCGCAACGCGATCGTCGGCCGCCACATCTACGCCATCGGCGGCAACCTGCCCGCGGCCAAGCTGTCGGGCGTGAAGGACAAGAAGGTCACCTTCCTGGTCTTCCTGAACATGGGCATGCTCGCGGCGCTGGCGGGGCTGGTCTACGCCGCCCGCTTCAACGCGGCCTCACCGAAGGCCGGCCTCAACTTCGAACTGGAGGCCATCGCCGCCTCCTTCATCGGCGGCGCGTCGATGAGCGGCGGCGTCGGCACGGTCCTCGGCGCGATCATCGGCGGTCTGGTCCTGGGCGTGCTGAACAACGGCATGAACCTCGTCGGCATCGGCACCGACTGGCAGCAGGTCATCAAGGGCGCGGTGCTGCTGGCGGCGGTCGGGTTCGACGTGTGGAACAAGCGCAGGGTCGGTTCGTAACGGATCTCGGGCCCCGCCACTCACGGCGGGGCCCGCTTCTTCTCACGGAAGTACAGGAGCCGCACGTATGGAACTGAGCAGACGAACGGTCATCGCGTCGGCGGCAGCGGCCGGCGTGGCCGCCACCGCGGTCGGCGGCACGGCGCACGCCTCGGGAGGCAGGAAACCGGTGAAGGAGCTGTTCGGCAGACTGGCCGACGGGACGAAGGTGTACCGCTGGTCGCTGGAGAACGGCGGCACGCGGATGAAGGTGCTGTCGTACGGCGGCGTGGTGCAGTCCCTGGAGATCCCGGACCGCCGGGGCCGCCACGCGAACGTCTCGCTGGGCTTCGACAACCTCGACGACTACGTCGCCCGCAGCCCGCACTTCGGCGCCCTGATCGGGCGGTACGGCAACCGCATCGCCAAGGGCCGCTTCACCCTGGACGGCAAGGAGTACCAGCTCTCCGTCAACGACGGGGAGAACTCCCTGCACGGCGGCGCCCTCGGCTTCGACTACCGGGTCTGGGACGTCGAGCCCTTCACCCACGGCTCGGACACCGGCCTGGTGCTCCACTACACCAGCGTCGACGGCGAGATGGGCTACCCGGGCACGCTCAAGGCGAAGGTGACGTACACCCTCACCCGGCGCGGCGACTGGCGCATCGACTACGAGGCCACCACCGACAAGGCCACCGTCGTCAACCTCACCAGCCACGTCTACTGGAACCTGGCCGGCGAGGGCAGCGGCACGATCGAGGACCACGAGCTGTCGATCGCCGCGTCCCGCTTCACGCCCACCGACGCGGGCCTGATCCCCACCGGCGAGCTGGCCCGGGTGTCCGGCACGCCCTTCGACTTCCGCCGGGCCAAGCCGATCGGCCGGGACATCCGGGACGCCCACCCGCAGCTGGTCACCGCCAAGGGCTTCGACCACAACTGGGTGCTCGACAAGGGCATCACCGACCGCCCCGAGCACATCGCCACCCTGCGGGACCACACCTTTGGCCGCACCCTGCGCATCGCCACCGACCAGCCCGGGCTGCAGTTCTACTCGGGCAACTTCCTCGACGGCACCCTCACCGGCACCGGCGGCTCCCTCTACCGCCAGGGCGACGCCCTGTGCCTGGAGACGCAGCACTTCCCGGACTCGCCGAACCAGCCGTCGTTCCCGTCGACCGTGCTGCGGCCCGGCGAGACGTACCGGACGTCGACGGTGCACTCCTTCGACGCCTAGAGGACGACGGGGCGCGGGCACACTTTCTTCACACGTGTTGAACGGTGCCCCGTCCGTCTCCGTATACAGGGGCGGCCCGTGTCCCCCGCGCGGGCCGCCCACTCACGGAGGTCCCCTTGTCCGGCAACGTCACCTCGTTGTTCCGCAGCACCGCGGCGCACAGCCCCTCGATGGCGGCGCTGGCGCGGGAGAGCGGCGAGGCGGCGGGCGCCGGTCCGGTGGACTTCTGCATCCCGTGCAACCCCTACTTCCCCACCCCGGCGATGTTCGAGGAGATGGCCGCCCGGCTGCGCGACATCGTCACGTACTACCCGAGCAGCGCCGACACCATCACCGCCGAGCTGTGCGGTCTGCTCCAGCTTCCGCCGCAGTGCGTGGCGATGGGCAACGGCTCCACGGAGCTGATCACCTGGATCGACCACCTGCTGGTCCGGGAGTCCCTCGCCGTCCCCGTCCCCACCTTCGGCCGCTGGACCGACCAGCCCATGGAGACCGGCAAGCGGGTCGACATGTTCCCGCTCCAGGAGGCCGGCGGCTTCGCCCTCGACCTCGCCCGCTACGGCGAGTTCGTCCGCGCCAGGGGCACCCGGGCCGTGGTGATCTGCAACCCCAACAACCCCGACGGCGGCTATCTGCACAAGCAGGCGCTGGTGCAGTTCATGGACGCGATGGCCGACCGGGACCTCGTCGTGATCGACGAGTCCTTCCTGGAGTTCGCCGACGCGGAGGCCGAACCCAGCGTGGTCCAGGAGGCGATGCTGCGCCCCAACGTCGTCGTGCTGCGCAGCCTCGGCAAGAACTTCGGGCTGCACGGCATCCGCTTCGGCTACCTGGTCGCCAACCCGGCGCTCGCGGGCCGGGTGCGCGCCATGCTGCCCAAGTGGAACCTCAACTCCTTCGCCGAGCACGTGGTGTTCATGCTGCGCGACCACGGCCCCGAGTACGCGCGGAGCCTGCACCAGGTGCGTCGGGACCGCCTGGAGATGGCCGCCCAGCTGTCCGCGCTGCCCGGCCTGACCGTCTATCCCTCCCAGGGCAACTTCCTCTTCGTCCGGCTCCCCGTGGGCGCGGAGGGCACCGCCGTGCGGGACCGCATGCTCACCGAGCACCGGGTGCTGGTCCGGGAGTGCGGCAACAAGATCGGTTCGTCCAGCCGCTTCCTGCGTCTCGTGGTGCGCCCCCAGACGGACGTGCGTCGCCTGGTGTCCGGCCTGGAACAGGTGCTCTACGGGGCCGGGAGGGAAGCCGCCGTGCCCGGGCCCGCCACAGGGACCGGCTACAGCTCGGGCACGGCGGCGGTGGACCGCCTGATGTACGAGACCAACGGCTCCGGCATGCGCGCGATCACCGCTCAGACCGCCGGTGCCGGTGCCGGTGCCCCGGGGCTCGCCGCCGCTCCGGCCCCCGCCGCCGGCACCGGCACCGGCACCGGCATGCCGCTCCCCGCCGCGGTGCCGGTGGCTCCGGCGGCCGCCGTGCCCGGCCCCGCGCCGGTGCCCCGGCCGGTGCCGGTCCCCCAGCCGGTGCCGTATCCCGGGCCGGTGCCGGTCCCCCACCCGGCACCGGCCCCGCAGCCCATGCCGGCTCCGGCTCCGGCACCCGCCCCGGCCGCCGCGTACCCGCCGCCGTTCGGGCCCACCCCGCCCGGCGTTCCGGCCCGCGGCGGTCTCACGGCCGCCCAGGTCAGGGGCACCAACGGCCTGGAGTCGGTCCCGGCGACGGGCTGGCCGAACGCGGCCGGGATGGGCCAGGCGGGCTGATTCCCCGCGGCTGCCCCTGCCCGGTCTCCCCTGCCCGGTCTCGCTACCCGGCCGACGGGTCCGGCGTCGGCGAGGTGTCCGACGGGCTCGGGCAGGGCACGTCCGTCGGGGAGGCCGTGGGGTCGGGGGACGCGGTTCCCGGTGCCGCGGTGCAGTCGTCCGTGGGGGTGGGCGAAGGGCTCGGACCGGTCGGGTCCGGCGAGGGTGCCGGGGTGTCGGTGGGGGTCCCGCCGGGGGACCCGGTGGGCGTTTCGGTGGGGGTTTCGGTGGGTGGCTGGGAGGGGTCCTGGCTCGGCGACGGCACCGGCGAGGTGGACGGCCCGGGGCTGCCCGGCGTGGTGCCCGGGTCCGGGCCGATGACGATGCCGCCGTCCCCGTCTCCACCGCCGTTCCCGTGGCCCCCGCCGCCCTCGCCGTCGACGGGCTCGGTCGCCCGGGTGTCGCCGCCCGCGCCGGGACTCCTCGGGAGGACGCCCTTGCCGTCGGGGACGGGGTGGACGCCGCGGCTGTAGAACTCCAGCCAGTACCTGACCAGTCGCAGATAGGTGCGGGAGTTGTTGTAGCTGAGGACCGCCCGGTCCAGGTCCGCCGCCCGGCCCAGGTCCCGGTCGCCGGCGCACAGGTAGTGCCCGGCCGCCAGCGCCGCGTCGAAGACGTTGTTCGGGTCGGCGCGGCCGTCCCTGTTGCCGTCGGCTCCCCAGCGGGCCCAGGTGGACGGCAGGAACTGCATCGGGCCCACCGCCCGGTCGTACACCGTGTCGCCGTCGTGGGCGCCGCCGTCGGTGTCCCGGATGAGGGCGAAGCCCCGGCCGTTCAGGGGCGGTCCGGTGATACGGCCGAGGGTCGTGCCGTTCCGGTCCACCGCGCCGCCGCGTGCCTGGCCGGACTCGACCTTGCCGATCGCCGCGAGCAGTTCCCAGGGCAGCCGGCAGCCGGGGTCCGTCCTGCCGACGGCCGTCTCGGCGGCGCGGTAGGCGCGCAGCACGGTGGCCGGGATGCCGGACTGGGCGCGGATCCGCGGCCCGAGTGCGGGCGGGACCGGTCCGCCGCTCCGGGTCCTCAGGGGCGGGAGTTCGGTGTGGTAGGAGCCGTCGCCCGGTGGCGCGAGCGCGGCGAACGGGCCGTCCGCCGTCGGCAGGCCCAGGTCGTCGGCGGCCGGCCCGGCGTGGCTGTCCTCGGCGTCCCGGGTGAGGCCGGGGGCCTGGGAGGCGGTGAGGGCCGCCATGGCCGCCACCGCGAGCGCGGTCGTGCGCAGTCCCTTGCGGGCCCGGCCGGAGTACAGGCGTCGGGCACGGCGTACGGACATGGTCGTCACTCCTGTCGGATCCGGCGGAGATGCGGGCGGCTGTCAGCGGCCGAAGGTGTCGAGGGCGGAGACCAGCCAGCGTCCGTCGCGGTGCACGACGTCGACGGCGAGCATGGCCGCCGCGTACACGCCCTCGTCCTGCGCGGCCTTCTTACCGGTGGTGGCGACGCTGCTCTGGTCGGCGTAGACGAGGACCCGGGCCCGGTCGCCGTCGATGCGTTCGACGGCGCTCTCGGTGACCGTCGTGGTGATCACCGCCTTCTGCTCGTCGGCCCGCTTGCGTACGTCGGCGAGCAGGTCGCGGTGCTGGTCGACGGCCTTGCCCGTCAGGAGGTCCCGCGCCGCCTTGTCGAGGGCGCCGGGGTCGGCGTGGTCGTAGGAGAAGAGGCGGTCGACGGCCTTGGCCACCTGGCCCTTGATCTCGCTGGTGCGGGCGAGGTCGGTCAGTGCGGTGTTGCTCCGGGCGGGTTCGGACCTGAGCCCCTCGGCCTCGGCGTGCGCCCAGCCCGCGAAGCCGCCGAGGAGCACCGTCAGCGCGCAGAGCAGCACGAGGACCGCGGGGCGGCGCGACCGGGCCGGGGCGGCCTTCTCGTCCCCGGTGGCGGGCGGGTCGGCGGAGACGGCGTCGGCGGGCGTCAGGACGGCCGTGGCGCCGCGCCCGCCGGCCCGGACCGGCGTACCCTGCGGGCCCCCGGCGGGGGCGGCGGGCCGGGTGTCGCGGGCCTGGCGGCGTCGCTGGCGGTTGATGTGGTGACGGGTCGTCGACATGGTGCGGTGTCCTCCTCGCTGCGGCCGGCTCTCGCGGTACGGGACCGGCTCAGCCGGTCGACGTCCCGCCGACGGGCGCCTGGCCCAGGGCGCTCAGCTTCCACCGGCCGTCGGTCCGGGTGAGTTCGCCGAGCATGCGGCTGTCCTTGTCGCTCTTCGCTCCGTCGGCCGCCTCGACGGTGACGCGCAGGGCGACCAGCACCCGGGCGCGTCCGGCGCGGTCGTCGAGTTCGGTGACGGCGCCGGACAGCACCCGGGCCGTGCTGACCGTCTTCGCCTCCTTCATCTGGGCGGTGAACTCTTCGCGCCCGGAGGCCAGTTGGTCGTGCAGTTCGCCGGTGGTGGACGACTCCCACAGGTCCAGGCCGCGCTTCAGCTCACGGTGGTCGAGCGTGTTCAGGTTCTGCACGGCCTGCTCGCCGGCGGAGAGTGCCGCGTCCCGCTGTGCGGCGTACGCGGCCTGCTCGTCGTGGGCCGCCCGGTACCAGTCCTGACCGGCCCAGGCGGCGAAGCCGCCCGCGACGAGGGCGAGGGCCAGGGCCAGGGCGGGCAGCGGCCGGGAGCGACCGCCGCCGAGGAGGCGGATCGCGCGTTTCATGGGCTGCTCCAGTCTCCCGCGCATGGTCAGCGGGCCTTGATGTCGACGATCCGCCAGCGGTCGTCGTCGAGCCGTGCGGTGACGGTGAGCTGGGCCGCCGCGGTGGTCGCCTCGGCGTCGCCCTTGGCCTTGGCCTTGGCCTTGCCCTTGCCCGGGTCGCGGTGGGAGGTCTGGTCGAGGAAGACCAGCAGGCGGGCCCGGTCGCCGTCGAGTTCGATCACTCCGGTGCGCACGGCCCGGGTGCTCAGGGTGACGCGCTGCTCGGTGAGGTCGTCGCGGACCCGGGCGAAGAGGGTCTCGTACTGGCGGGCGGCGCGGCCGTCGAGGACGGTGCTCGCGGAGCGTTCGGCGGCCGCGGTGCCGTCCGGGGTGTAGGAGAAGATCCGGGCGAGGGCGTTGCCGACGTCGCCCGCGACGCGGGAGGTGGCCTCGGCGTCGGTGAGCGCCCGGTTCCGCGCGGGCGCCTCGGACCTCAACTGGTGGGCCCCGTAGAAGAATCCGCAGCCGCCGAGGACGAGGACGACGGCGGTGCCCGCCAGGACCGCCTTCCGCAGGCGCCCGTTCGGCGGACGGGGGGCGGGGGCGTCTGCCTCGGCGGCATCGGGCTCGGCGGCCCCGGACCCGGCGGCCCCGGGCTCGGCGGCCCCGGGCTCGGCAGGGGCGTCCGTGGCGTCCGTGGCGTCCGCGTCGGGGGCCGTCTCGTCCGCCGTGCCGGGCTCCGGTGCGGCGCTCCTGCGCAGCAACCACGTCGGTGTCATCGCTCCTCGCCCTTCTCCTGCGCCACCGGTACGGCGCTCAGTGCCCGTACCTTCCACTCCCCCTCGCCCGTGCGGGCCAGGACCGCCTCCAGGCGCTTGCGGTCGGTGGACGGCTTCTTCGACCCGCCGGGGGTGACCTCGACGCGCACGGTGGCGATGAGCTTGGCCGTGCCCGACCGGGTGTCGAGCGCGGTGACGGCGGCCTCGGTGACCGTGCCGCGCGCCGAACTGCCCGCCTTGGCCTCGGTGCCGCCGAGTTCCTCGCGCAACGGCCCGGTGGAGACGGCACGCCAGTCCCGGATGCTCCGCTGCGCCCGCCCCCGGGTGGCGGCGTCGAGCGTGGTGAGTACGGCGATGCCGTCCCGCCCGTCGGCGAGCGCCTCGTCCCGCTCCCGGCCGTACGCGAGCCCGTCGTCGGTGCGGGCCTGCGTGTACGTCCAGGCGCCGGTGCCGCAGACGCCGAGGGCCAGCGCGAGCCCCGCTCCGGCGAGGATCCGGGCCCGCCTCATCGCGCACCCCCGGCGGCCGGGGCGAGGAGGGCCGTCAGGTCCGCCGGTGCCTCACCGCTCTGTCCCGGCAGGGCGAGCGCACCGGGGAGGGCCGTGGAGCCGTCCTCGGCCGGGGAGCCGCCTCCGGCCGGGGTGGTCCCGCCGCTGCCCGAGGGCAGGGTGCCGGGGGTGGCCGGGTCGGGGACCGGGCCGCCCTTCGGGGCGTTGGCCGAGCCGCGTACGTTCTTCCCGCCCGACGCCGGGGCGGTGCAGGCGGCGCCGGTGTTGAGGGCGGGCGCGGTGCCGAGGTCGAGGCCGTTGCGGTAGCGGGTGTCGCCGTAGCCGTCGGTGCAGGGCAGGGGGCTGAAGAAGGTGACGGCCAGGCCGAGGTCCAGCTTGCCCCCGTCGACGGCGGTGGCACCGGCGGAGACGGCCGCCGGGTACGTCACGAGGAGTTCCTCGATGCCGCGCTGCCGGGTGACGGCGACCTCGGAGGTGGTCAGGAGGTTGGCGAGGACGACGCCGAGGCTCGGGTCGAGGTCCCGCAGCAGGCCGCTGACCTGGGTGGCGGCCTCGGGGGTGACGGCGAGCAGGCGGCGCAGGTCGGCGTCGGAGCCCTTGAGGGCGGCGGCCAGGTCCTTCGCGCCGACGGCGAAGTCGCGGATGGCCCGCGCCTCCTGGGCCTGGGTGCGCAGGACGGTCTCGCCGTCGTTGATGAGCAGCGTGGTGGACGGCAGGGCGCGGTCGGCGGCCTCGACGAAGTCGCTGCCGCTGTCGAGCAGCACCTGGAGGTCGTCGCCGTGTCCCTCGAAGGCCTTGCCGAACTCGTCGACGACCGTGCGCAGGTCCTCCAGCGGCACGGAGCTCACGAGGTCGTCGACGCTGGTGAGGACGTCGGTGACGGGGGCGGGCACCTCGGTGTCGGTCTGTTCGATGCGGGTGCCGTCGGCGAGGTAGGGGGAGCCGTCGCTCTCGGGCCGCAGGTCGATGTACTGCTCGCCGACGGCGGAGAGCCCGGCGACCACGGCCTTGGTGTCGGCGGGGATGCGGGGTGCGGACTTCTTGATGCGGAGTTCGGCGACGACGCCCTCGGCGGTGAGGTCGATCGGGCCGACGCGGCCCACCGAGACGCCCCGGTAGGTCACGTCGGAGTGGGTGAACAGTCCGCCGGTGCGCGGGAGTTGCACGTCCACGGTGTAGTAGTCGGCGACGCCCACGTAGCGGCCCAGGTCGGCGTAGCGGATGCCGAGGTAGGAGAGGGCGAGGACGGCGATGAGGAGGAAGGCGAGGTTCTTCAGGCGTACGGCGAGGGTGATCACCCGTGTTCACCCCCGGACGCCGGCCCGGCCCCGGACACGGAGGGCAGCGACAGGGGCGAGGAGGAGGCCGTCGCGGACGCGGTCGGCGCGGGCGTGCCCCCGTCCACCAGGGGCGGGATCACCTCGGTCCCGGGCACGGCGACCATGCTCAGGTACGTGTTGAGGTAGTCGCCCTTCACCCCGCGCAGCACCTCGTCGGTGAACGGGTACGTCAGCAGCACCTGGAGCGAGTCGGGCAGGTCCGTGCCCGCGTCGGCCAGGGCCCTCAGCGTCGGCGCGACGGCCTTGAGGTCGGCGATCATGTCGTCCTTGCTCGCGTTGATGGTGGAGACGGCGACGCCGGACAGCGTGTCGAGGGAGCGCAGCATGGTCAGCAGGGACCCGCGCTGCCTCTCCAGCGTCTTCAGTCCGGGCGAGAGGTCGGTGAGGACGGTGCCGACGTCGTCCTTGCGGGTGGCGAGGGTCGAGGAGAGCCGGTTGACGGCGTCGAGGGCGTCGGTGATGTCTCCGCGGTGGTCGTCGAGGTCGCCCACCAGGGTGTTGACCCGTTTCAGCATCGAGCGGACCTCGGGTTCGCGGCCGCCGAGCGCGGCGTTGAGCTCCCGGGTGATGGTCTTGAGCTGGTTGACACCGCCGCCGTTGAGGAGCAGCGACAGCGCGCCGAACACCTCCTCGACCTCGGTGTTGCGGCTGGTGCGGGCCAGCGGGATGACGCTGCCGTCGGTCAGCCGGCCGGTGCCGGTCTCCTTGGCGGGCGCGACGAGTTGGACGTACTTCTCGCCCAGCAGGCTGGACTGTTCGAGCCGCGCGGTGGCGTCGGCGGGCAGCCGCACCTCGCCGTTGATCTCCATGGTGACGCGGGCCGACCAGTCGTCCTCGCCGAGTTCGATGCCGGTGATCCGGCCGACGGCGACGTCGTTGACCCGTACCGCGGAGTGCGGGACGAGGCTGAGTACGTCCTGGAGTTCCGCGGTGACGGTGTAGGGGTGGTCGCCGAGGTCGGCGCCGCCGGGCAGCGGCAGGTCCTCGATGCCGTCGAAGCCGCTCGGTACGACGGTGACCCCGCCGAGGGTCAGGGCGAGGGCGAGTCCGACGGCGGCCAGTGAGCCGGCGGTGAGTCCGGCGGCCCGGCCCGCGCCGATCCTCGGGGCCCTCATCGCCCCTCCCCCTTCTGGGTCCCGGCCACGGGCAGCGGCAGCAGCGGGCCGCCACTGCTGATCTCGTTGAGGTTGGCGCGGCCGTCGAGGGTGCGGGTGTCGGGGTTGTAGGCGTTCACGACGTTGCCGGCGGCCAGCGGCGCCACGTCCAGCGCCTCGGCCAGCGAGGCGCGTTGCTCGACCAGGGTCCGGGTGATGGGGACGAGCCGGTCGACGTTCTTCTTCAGCTCGCCCCGGTTGTCCTCGATGAAGGTCTTGACCTGGCCGAGGGCCTTGCCGAGTTCCTCCAGGGCGCCGGTGAGGTCGTCCTTGTTGTCGGCGAAGAAGCTGACGACCTCGTCCAGGCGTTCCTGGGCGGTGCGCACGTCGGTGTCCTTGTTCTTGAGCATGGTGGTGAAGGTCTGGAGGCTGCTGAGCGTCTTGAACAGGTCGCCGCTGCTGCCGTCGAGGGTCTTGGCCGCCTTGCCGAACTGCTCGACGCTGTCGCCGATGGCCTCGCCGTTGCCGTCGAGGTTGTCGGCGCCGGTCCTCAGCAGTTCGGACAGGGCGCCGTCGGCGTTGGCGCCGTCCGGGCCGAGGGCGTCGCCGAGTTCGGTGATGGAGTCGTAGATCTGGTCGATCTCGACGGGGACGTGGTTGCGGGAGGCGGGCAGCACGGCGCCGTCGGCGAGGGCGGGGCCCTTGCGGTAGGCGGGGGTGAGCTGCACGTAGCGGTCGGCGACGACGCTCGGCGCGACGACGACGGCCCGCGCGTCCTTGGGGACCTTGATCCCGTCGTCCAGGCGGAGGCCGACGCGGACCCGGGTGCCCTCGGGGTCCACCGACTCCACCTCGCCGACGCGCACCCCGAGGATGCGCAGGTCGGACCCGGCGTAGACGCCGATGGCGCGGTCGAAGTAGGCGGTGACGCGGGTGCCGTCGGCTTCGAGGACCCGGGCGGCGGCCAGGCCGCCGGCGGCGAGCACCACGAGGGCGAGCACCCCGGTGAGGATCTTTCGGCGTCGGGTCATCACGCACCGCTCCCCTGGGCCGCCGCGGGCTGTTTCGGCGGCAGGCATCCGGTCGAGGGCTGGGAGGTCTCGGGCAGGTAGTCGCGGGGCACGACGCCGCACAGGTAGCTGTCGAACCAGCGGCCGTTGCCCAGGGTGTTGCCGACCAGGCGGTAGTACGGGCCGACCAGCGCGAGGGTCTCGCCGAGCCGGGTGTTGTTCTTCTCCAGGACGCTGGTGACCCGGCCGAGCGCCTTGAGGGTGGGGCCGAGCTGCTTCTCGTTGTCCTTGACGAGGCCGCCGAGTTCGGTGCCGAGGTCCTGGCTGCCCTTGAGCAGGGCGCTGATGGCGGTGCGCCGGTCGCGCAGTTCGCCGAGCAGCGGGCCGCCGTCCTCGATGAGGGTCTCGAAGCTGGACTTGTTGTTCTCCAGCGTCTTGGTGAACCGCGCGCTGCCCTTGAGGAGTTCGGCGAGCTTCGCGTCCCGCTTGGAGATCGACTTCGACAGGTCGGACAGGCCGGTGGCCGCCTTGCGCACGTGCGGCGGGGAGTCCTTGAAGGTGTCGGAGATGGTCTCGAAGCTCTCCGCGAGCTTCCCGGTGTCGATGTCGTCGACGGTGCCGCTGAGGTCCTGGAAGGCCTGGGTCACGTCGTAGGGGGAGGTGGTGCGGGCGAGCGGGATGCGGGCGCCGGGGTCCTGGCGGCCGGAGCCGAGCGGGTCGAGCGCCAGGTACTTGTCGCCGAGGACGGTCTTGATGGCGATGGCGGCGGTCGTCCGGTCGCCGAGCCAGGCGTCCTCGACCTCGAAGGTGACCTTGACCTTGGCGCCGTCGAGCGCGACCGAGGTGACCTGGCCGACCTTGACGCCGGCGATGCGCACCTCGTCGCCCTCGTCGAGGCCGGCGGACTCGGAGAAGTCGGCGCTGTAGGTGGTGCCGCCGCCGAACGGCAGCCGGTCGACGTTGTAGACGAGCAGGGCGATCAGGGTGAGGACGAGCAGTCCGGCGACGCCGACGGCGACGGGGTTGCGCTCCTTGACCGGCTTGACCAGCGGCTTCCCGCGTGAACGCGTCATCCGCGGCACCTCGATTCGGTGATCGCGATGCCGGTCGGCGGCTTCGAGCCGTCGGAGGTGGTCACTCCGCTCACGCGCGCCTCGCAGAGGTAGAGGTTGAACCACGAGCCGTAGGAGGACAGGCGGGCCAGGGCGGTCATCTTGGCGGGGCTCTTCTCCAGGAAGTCCTCGATCTGCGGGGTGTGTTCGCCGAGGCCCGCCGAGAGCCGGCCGAGTTCGCGGATGTCCTTCTTGAGGGGGGCGCGTCCGTCCTGGAGGAGTCCCGCGGTGACGGTGGTCAGGTCGCCCATGGCGGCGACGGCCTCGCCGAGGGGTTTGCGGTCCTGGTTGAAGCCGGTGACGAGCTTCTGGAGGGTGACCACGAGGTCGTCGAAGCCGTCCTCGCGGTCGTTGAGGGTGTCCAGGACGGTGGTGAGGTTCTCGACGACCTCGCCGATCACCTTGTCCTTGGCGGCGACGGTCGTGCCGAGCGAGCCGATGTGGCGGATCAGGCTGTCGACGGTGGCGCCCTCGCCCTGGAGCACCTGCACGATCGATCCGGCGAGTTCGTTGACGTCCTTCGGGGAGAGGCCCTCGAACAGCGGCTTGAAGCCGTTGAAGAGCAGGGTCAGGTCGAGCGCGGGCGTGGTGCGGTCCAGCGGGACGGTGCCGCCGTCCGGGAGGGTGCCGGTGAGGTCGCCGCTGCCGCGGCCGAGGGAGACGTAGCGCTGGCCGACCATGTTGAGGTACTTCACGGCGGCGGTGGTCGAGCGGGGCAGCCTGCGGTCGTCGCGGACGGTGAAGGTGACCTGCGCGGTGCGCCGGTGGACGACGCGTACGTCGGTCACCTCGCCGACGCTCACCCCGGAGATCCGCACGCTGTCGCCGTCGACGAGCCCGGTGACGTCGGTGAACAGGGCCTTGTAGGTGCTGGTGCCGGTGCCGGAGTCGACACTGGTGCCGGCGACGCTCAGGCCGAGCACGGTGGTGGCGAGGGCGGTGACCACCACGAAGACGAGGGACTTGACCAGCGGTCCGGTCAGCGGACGGCGCCGGGTGTGCGCGTGGTCGGCGCCGGTCATCCGAGGGTCACCTCCGTACCGCGGTAGACGGGGCCGACGAGCAGGCTGCTCCAGTCGGGCAGGTCGGCGGGGCTCTTCCCGGCGGCGGGGGCCAGGAGTTCGTTGACGAGGTCGTTCTCCTGCGGGGAGTTGGCGGGCCCGAGGTCCTGCTCGGCCGCGGGGGTGGCGGTCCGGGCGGTGGGCCTGGGCAGGGCGCCGAGGTAGGGCACCGAGGGGCAGCGGGGCCCGCCGCCGGCGTCGTACACCGGGGTGTCGCGGCCGGGTCGGTAGGCGCCGCGCGAGGCGACGCTGGTGACGTCCACGTGGATGCCGGGCCGGTCGGTGCCCTTGCCGAGCGCCTTGTCCATGGCCGGCACGAACTCGGCGAGGGTGCGCAGGGTGCAGGGGAAGGCCGGGGAGTACTCGGCGAGCAGTTCCAGGGTGGGGCGGCTGGTGTCGCCGAGCCGGATGATGTTGTCCTTGTTCTTGTGCAGGAAGGCCGTCACGTCCTCGGCCGTCCGGGTCGTGGCGCCGAGGGTGGCGGCGAGTTCCGCCTCCTGCTCGGCGAGGGTGCCGCTGGTGGTGGTGAAGTCGGTGAGCGCCGTGATGATGTCGGGCGCGGCGTCCGCGTAGACATGGCTGACCTTCACGAGTTCCTTGAGGTCGCGGTTGAGGGCGGGCAGGTTGGGGTTGAACTCCGCCAGGTGCTCGTCCAGCAGGGTGAGCGTGTCGCCGAGCCGCTCCCCGCGGCCTTCGAGGGCCTGCGATACGGCGGACAGGGTCGCGGAGAGCTTCTGCGGCTGGACGGCGGTGAGCATCGGCAGGACGTCGTCGAGCACCTGCTGGAGCTCGATGGCGTTGGCCGACCGGTCCTGGGGGACCACGGCCCCGGCCGCCAGGGGCTCGGGCGAGGGGTTCGCGGGCGGTACGAGGGCCACGAACCGCTCGCCGAACAGGGTGGTGGGCAGCATCTGCGCGCGGACGTCGGAGGGTACGTCGTCCAGCGTGCCGGGCTTCATGGCGAGGGTGAGCCGGGCGCCGTCGCCGGTGGCGTCGATGGCGCGGACCTCGCCGACGACCACGCCGCGCAGCTTCACCTCGGCGCCGGGATGCATCTGGTTGCCGACGCTGCCGGTCTCGACGACCACCGGGTCGGAGTCGGTGAACTTCTTGTCGTAGACGGCGACGGCCAGCCAGATCAGCAGGGCGGGCGCCAGCACGAACACGACCCCGGCGAGCCGGCGGCGCAGGGTCTGTCCTTCCGGTCGGCTCATCTCACCCCGCCACCTTCACGGTCGTGGTCGCGCCCCACAGGGCCAGCGACAGGAAGAAGTCGGTGACGCTGATCAGCACGATGGCGTTGCGCACGGAGCGGCCGACGGCGACGCCGACACCGGCCGGGCCGCCGGAGGCGCGGTAGCCGTAGTAGCAGTGGGCGACGATCACCATCACGCTGAAGATCAGCACCTTCAGGACGGAGAGCAGCACGTCCGTCGGGGAGAGGAAGAGGTTGAAGTAGTGGTCGTAGGTGCCCCGGGACTGCCCGTTGAACAGGACGGTCACGTAGCGGGAGGCGAGGAAGGAGGAGAGCAGCCCGATCGCGTAGAGCGGGATGATGGCGACGACGCCGGCGATGATGCGGGTGGTGACGAGGTAGGGCATGGAGCGGATGCCCATGCCCTCCAGCGCGTCGACCTCCTCGTTGATGCGCATCGCGCCGAGCTGGGCGGTGAAGCCGGCCCCGACGGTCGCGGAGAGGGCGAGTCCGGCGACGAGGGGCGCGATCTCGCGGGTGTTGAAGTAGGCGGAGACGAATCCGGTGAACGCGGCCGTGCCGATCTGGTCGAGGGCCGCGTAGCCCTGGATTCCGACGACGGTCCCGGTGAAGAGCGTCATCGCGATCATCACGCCGATGGTGCCGCCGATGACGCCGAGGCCGCCGGAGCCGAAGGCCACCTCGGCGAGGAGGCGCTGCACCTCCTTGAGGTAGCGGCGCAGGGTCCGCGGGACCCACAGCAGGGCCCGGACGTAGAAGAGCAGTTGGTCGCCGGAGCGGTCGAGCCAGACGAGCGGGGAGGCCATCGGACCTCAGCCTCCCTTCGGCGGGACGATCTGGAGGTAGACGGCCGTCATCACCATGTTGACGAAGAAGAGCAGCAGGAAGGTGATGACGACGGACTGGTTGACGGCGTCGCCGACGCCCTTGGGGCCGCCGCGCGGGTTGAGTCCCCGGTAGGCGGCGACGATGCCCGCGATGAACCCGAAGACCAGCGCCTTGAGTTCGCTGATGTAGAGGTCGGGCAGCTGGGCGAGGGCGGAGAAGCTGGAGAGGTACGCGCCGGGGGTGCCGCCCTGCATGATGACGTTGAAGAAGTAGCCGCCGAGGATGCCGACGACGGAGACCAGCCCGTTGAGCAGGACCGCGACGCCCATCGCGGCCAGCACCCGGGGCACGACCAGCCGCTGCACCGGGGAGACGCCCATGACCTCCATGGCGTCGAGTTCCTCGCGGATCTTGCGGGAGCCGAGGTCGGCGCAGATCGCCGAGCCGCCGGCGCCCGCGATGAGCAGCGCGACGATGAGCGGGCTGGCCTGCTGGACGACGGCGAGGACGCTGGCGCCGCCGGTGAACGACTGGGCGCCGAGCTGCTCGGTCAGGGAGCCGACCTGGAGCGCGATGACGGCTCCGAAGGGGATCGAGACCAGGGCGGCGGGCAGGATGGTGACGCTCGCGACGAACCAGAACTGCTCGACGAACTCGCGGAACTGGAAGGGTCTTCGGAACACGGCCCGCACGACTTCCGCCGCGAGCGCGAACAGCCGCCCGGTCTGCCGCAGCGCGCCGGTGATCACGCGCCGCCCCCGGCGGTGGGCATCGGCAGGGTGGCCGCCTCGGAGCTCTTGGCGTAGGTGTCCCGGATGGCGGACCGCGCGGCGGGCGGCAACGAGTCGAGCATGCCCATGACTCGCTCACGCCGGCGGACGACGGCCTGACGCGGCGGCATGCCGGGCGAGGGCTCCAGCTGCGGGACGATCACGCGGGGGCCGGCCGGGGCCGCGGGGGCGGCGTCCGCCTCGGCGGCGAGGGTGGCCGCGTCCTTCTCCTCGGACATCCCGATGGGCCCTTCGCGCCGGCCGCCCAGGAACTGGGCCACGACCGGCTCGTCACTGGTGAGCAGCACCTCGCGCGGGCCGAAGGTGACGAGCTGGCGCAGGAAGAGCATTCCCATGTTGTCCGGCACGGTGGCCGCGATGTCGAGGTTGTGGGTGACGATCAGCATCGTCGCGTCGAGCTGCGCGTTCAGGTCGATCAGCAGCTGGGAGATGTAGGCGGTGCGGACCGGGTCGAGGCCGGAGTCCGGTTCGTCGCACAGGATGATCTGCGGGTCGAGGACGAGCGCGCGGGCCAGTCCCGCCCGCTTGCGCATGCCGCCGCTGATCTCTCCCGGCAGCTTTCCCTCCGCGCCCAGCAGCCCGACGACCTCGATCCGCTCCATGACGGTGCGGCGGATCTCGGACTCCTTCTTGCGGGTGTGTTCGCGCAGCGGGAAGGCGATGTTGTCGAAAAGGGACATGGACCCGAAGAGGGCGCCGTCCTGGAACATGAGACCGAACAGTTTCCGGGTCTCGTAGATGTCTCTTTCCGGGCTGTTCACCATGTCCACCCCGTTGATGAGGACACGGCCCTTCTCGGGTTTGAGCAGCCCGATGAGCGACTTCAGGAAAACGGTCTTACCGGTTCCGGACGGGCCCAGCATCACGCTGACCTCTCCCGCCGGAAGAGTGAGTGACACGTCCCGCCAGATGCTCTGCTTACCGAAGGACTTGGTCAGGCCCTCGACCACTACTTCGATTCCCATATCACCTCCAGCGGACGCCAATCGGATACGCGCTGCGGGCCCGCACGTTAAGTCGGCCCGAAGCGCACTGACAACGGGTGCGACACGGATCTTCGGCGCCCCCGCGGAACTTGTCACCGCGCTGACAACCTCGCCGCCCCGCACTTGTCTCCGGGGAGACAGGGCAGGGTCTCGCGGTTCCGGGGGGTGCGGATCCCGCGGGACCCCGCCGGCGGACACCCGGGCCCGATGGAGGGTGGGCCAGAACGCGTCCGCCATGGCTCCGGCCGACGGGGGCCACCGACCTGGAACCGAGCACCGCACCGGCACGTTACGGCCGAGTAACCTCGGCGGGCAACACCGGGTCCGGAGTTTTCCGGGATACCGACTTCGGCCATCCGGAACCTGTCATGGGAGACACAAGAACCCATCGGCAACTTGTCATCGGATGAGTATCGGAACCTCCTTGCGTGCGACGGTGACGGGGCGGGAGCACCGCGAGCCGAACGGTTCGACCTTGGCATCGGATGACTAAGCCGAATCGCGTTTCACTCACCCCGGAAACAGCTTGTTCCACTTTTCAAAGAATCATGGACGGCCGCATTGTTCGGCTATGTTTCCGACGAGTAACGTCACGGCCCAATCCGGTCAACCCTCAAGGAGAGTCCGAGTCATGAAGAAGAACATGAGAAGGTCGGCCCTCGTGGTGTGTGCGGCCGCGTCGGCGCTGGGTCTTGCCGCCGCCCCGTCCTCGGCGGTGCCCTCCACGGTGTGGACGGTCAACCCGTCGCCCGCCGAGTTCGAGGCCGTGAACGTCGGCAACATCGTGCTGATCGCCACCATCCCGATGACCTGTACGGTCTCGACCGCCGACGGCACGATGGAGAGCACCACGGGCAACCCGGGGAACGTCGCGGGCATCGACACCATGAACTTCGGTACGGCCGGCGCGCCGTGTTCCAGTGTCCTGGGCAACATCACCACCACCTCGGTCACCCCCTGGAGCGTCGTCGCGGAGGACTACGACGCCTCCACCGGTGTCACCACGGGCTACGTCGGCGACGTCGAGGCCAACGTGTCCGCCGGTGCCTGCAGCTTCACGGTGAAGGGTCAGGCCTCGGCCACCTACACCAACTCCACCGGCATCCTGGCGGTCGACAGCGTCGCCGGTGAACTGGCGGTCAGCAACCCCGTCAACTGCGGCGCGATCGTCACGGAAGACACGCAACCCACCTTCCAGGGCGACTACGCCGTCACGGAGAAGGAAACCGGGGTCATCCCGACCATCGTCGGCTCCAACCCGTAGCCGCACCCCGCGCACCTTCGCCCGGCCGACACCACGGCCGGGCGTTCGCGGGCTCTGCGCCGCGCATCCACGCCACGTCCGAGCGGAGTCGCATGAAGGCCCAACCCACCGCCACCACGCGGCCTCTTCGGGGCCGCGCCCGAATCACGTCGTTCGCCGCGTTCGTCGTCCTCGCCGCCCTGATCCCGACCACCGCGTCGGCCACGGGCAGCCAGGAGGTCGAGGCCGAACTCCCCTACGTCTGCACCCTGCCCTCGGGGCAGCTGCCCGCGACGGTACGGGTCTTGGCGGAGTTCCCCGAACGGGCCGGGGCGGGCGAGGCGTTCACGCCGTCCGACGTCACCATCACTGTCGAACTCCCGGCGGAGGCGGTCGCGGACCTCACCGCGCACGACGCGGCCGAGGTACGGGCGGCCACCCGGCTCACCGTGGACGTCGCCCAGAACTCGGCCACGGCCACGGCGACCTGGCGGGGAGGCTCCGAGCCGGTCGCGCTGCCCGGGTCCGGCCCGCTGACGCTGGTCACGCAGGGCGACGTCCCCTCGGTGGCCGGCCGGAGCGACGGCGACCTGACGTTCTCCGCGGGTGCCCTCGCGATCGACCTGGCGCTCGGGGCGGCGGATCCGGCCGGCGCGGACCCCGGCTCGCTGACCGTCGACTGCGCCCTCGCCGAGGACGCGCCGGAGCAGGGGCTGCTGGCGACCGTGCCGGTCAGCGCGGGCGGGCCCGGGGCGAGCGGCTCGCCCTCCCCGTCCGGGTCGGCGTCGGCCTCGGACCCGGCCGGGGACGGGCAGTCGGACACCCCGGGGAGCCAGGCTGAGGAGCGGCAGTCCGAGCGGTCGCCGAAGGTGGTGGAGAACACCCCCGGCACCGCCGCGGACCGGGCCGTACCGCCATGCCTCTTCGACGAACAGCATCCGCCCACCGACGCGTCGCTCGCCGCCTACATCACCGGATACACCAACGTGCGCAAGCAGAAGGCCGCCTCGTACCTGCCGCCGTCCTGCATGCTGATCGAACAAGGGGACCCCGTGGCGGGCCCCCCGGACCCGGAAGCCATCATCTTCGACACCGTGTCGTGGGCCGACTTCGGCTACCAGGGGCGCAGGCAGACACCGCCGTTCCGGAGCACCTTCCTGTCCTTCGACTTCGCCCCGGTGACCGCCACCATGGTGCTGGAGCAGACGGCCCCCATCAGGATCGATTCGCGCCTGAAGTTCTACTTCCTCAAGGGCCTGACGACCATGGACACCTATGTCCGGGCTCCGTTGGTCCTTCATGTGACCTCCCTGGAGGTCAACGGGACTCCTCTGGAAGTCGGTTCCGAGTGCCGGACCGACGGGTCCCTCACCTCGGTCGACCCGGATCCCGTGAATCATCCGGGTGACCACCTGGTGCTGTACGGCCGGGGTGAGCAGATCACCGGCCAGGACGTCACCGGATACAAACTCCTCAGCGGCGGCACGCTGACCGGCGAGGCGGCCATTCCCGCCTTCACCGGCTGCGGCTCCGACGGCGAGGACCTCGATCGCCTGCTCACCGCCTCCGTCTCGGGCCCCGGCAACTACATCAAGCAGGTCCAGGGACAGACGTGCGCGCTCGGCGCACCGGTGTTCCCGGGCCCGAACACCGACGGCCAGTGCACGGAGGACCTCCAGCCCATCGTGATCCCCGTCGCCGAGCGCTGATCCGGCTCCCTCCTCTCCCACCTCCCCGAAAGGCCACCACCATGCGCCCGATCTCCACCCGCACCCGGCTCGCCACCGTGTCCGCGCTGACCGCGCTCGGCGCCTTCGCCTCCCTGGGCACGGCGACCGCCGCCGACCCGGCGCTGAACGGCGAGTGGGCCCCCTTCACCCGCTGCCCCGTGGACGCCCCGGCGATGCTGGCGGCCGACGGCTTCGAGAAGACCCCGCAGTGTGTGGTGTCCACCTCGGCGAGCGGCACCATCAAGCTGGGCGACACCACCGTGACGACCGGCAGAACCAACCTGCAGATGGGCGTCGTCCAGAACGCGGACGGCACCAGCAGCGTGGTCGCCCCCGCCTCCGGCGCGCTGGTCGCCGAGCCCGCCACCGTGCCCGGCGGACTGCTCGGTCTGATGTGCCCGAGCGACATATTCGTCATCACGGGCATCTGCGAGTCGCTGGAGAACTCCAGCCTCAACAAGATCACCGCGACCATGGAGTCGGTCGGCGCGCCCTACGCCTTCGACCAGACCGCGGGCGTCCTCACCGACATGCCCATCGTCGCCCTGCCGGTCCGCATCCACCTGGAGAACCCGCTGCTCGGCGACAAGTGCTACATCGGGACGGCCGCCGACCCGATCGTGCTGCGCCCGGAGAACCGCAACTACCCCGAGTTCGGCATGACCTTCTTCCAGGGCGACGGCACCGCGGACCCGGCCGGCGAGATGAGCCGGATCAACCTCACCGGCGCCACCCAGAACGACAGCACCTTCGCGGTGCCCGGCGCCACCGGCTGCGGCCTGAACGTCGGTCTGATCAACCTCGCGGTGAACGCGAAGACCGGGCTGCCCTCCGCCGCCGGGAACAACAGCGTCACCCTGAACGACACCCGGACCCACCTCACCGGGCTCAACGCACCCGGCACCGTCGTCCCCGACGCCGGCAAGGTGCTGGCCGAGAACTGGCACTCCGCCGTCGAGTAACAGCCAAAGGCACACACAACCGGGACACGTTTCCTCCCCAAGAGATGTACAACACAACAAAGTTGATTTACCTTCAGCTCTGCCAGACCGGTGAACGCCCAGTGGACCGGTCCGGGCCCCGCCCGCCGAGGGCGGGGCCCGGTCGGCCCATGCCACCGGACATGTCGACGGCAAGGGATCACTCATGCCCTCAATCGCGCGTCCTTCGGTGCTCGGTGAACCGCTCGACCCCCTCCCCAAGAAGTTCGCGGCCTTCATGCGTCCGCTGCTCCCGGGGCTGCTGAACGAGATACGCACCGAGGTCACCCGCAGCTATCCGGTGTACGGCAGGCTGCTCAACGGCCCGGACGGGGACGCGATCCGCCAGGGCGTCGAGCAGGCGCTGACCGCCTTCGTGGACCGGGTGGCCGACCCCTCCAGCAGTTCGGAGCTGCGGGACGAACTGCTGCGCAGGTTCGGCCGGGTGGAGGCCTACGAGGGCCGCGACCTGGAGGTCCTGCAAGGGGCCTACCGGCTCGGCGCCCGTATCGCGCTGCGCCGGGCCAAGACACTGGGCCGGCAGTACAGCCTCTCCCCCGCGCTGATCCTCGCCTTCGCCGACGCCCTCTTCGCCTACGTCGAGGAGCTGGAGGCGATCACCCGCGAGGGATACGCGGAGGTCCGGGAGCGGGCCGCCTCCGAGGAGTCCGCGTTACGAAGACAGTTACTGCACTTCCTGCTCGCCGCCTCGCCGCTGCCCCGGACGGCCGTCTCCGAACTGTGCAAGGCCGCCGCCTGGGAGCTGCCCCGGTCCTGCTTCCTGGTCGCCCTGCAGTCTCCGGCGCCGGAGCACATCCAGGCGGGACTCGACCGGGACGTCCTCGCCGACCTCGACATACCGCAGCCGCACCTGCTGGTGCCCGGGGACCTCACCCCCGCCCGCCTCGACATGATCCGCACGGCCCTGGCCGGCACCCGCGCCGCGGTGGGCCTGACCGTGCCGGTCGGCCAGGCCGCCGACTCCGTCCGCTGGGCTCGCCGCGTGCTGCAGCTCGTTGACGACGATGTCATACCCGACGCCCCGCTGATCCGCTGCGAGGATCATCTGACGACCCTGTGGCTGCTGTCCGACTCGGCCCTGGTCGACCGGGTCGCGGCCCGTGAACTGGCCCCGCTCGACGAGTTGCCGGCCAGGCGGCGCGACCGGCTGGTGGAGACCCTGCGCGTGCACGTGTCCACCCGGGCGCCCGCGGAGCAGGTCGGCGAGATGCTGGGCGTGCACGCGCAGACCGTCCGCTACCGCTTGCGGACGCTCGACACCTACCTGGGCGACCGGCTCGCCGACCCCGACCACCGCTTCGCCATCGAGGTGGCCCTGCGTTCGCTGCACCTGCGGGGCCACGACGACCCGGAGTGACGACCGGGGCCGGTGCGCGCGTGCGTACCGGCGGGCGGCTCAGTACGCCACGGGCCAGCCGCTGCTCCAGTCCAGGAGGTTGATGCCGAGCTTGGGCGTGCCGTTGTCGTTGCCGTCGTAGTAGTGGTAGACGATCAGGTCGCCGTCCACGTCGTTCATGATCGACTGTCCGCCGGGGCCGATGACGCTGCCGTGCGACTCCAGCACCGGCGTCCCGCCGCCCGCCGTCATCGCGACGCCGTTCCGGTCCCGGTAGGGCCCGGTGACGCTCGTCGCCCGGCCGACCTTCACCTTGTAGGTGGAGCCGGTGCCGGCGCAGCAGGTGTCGTAGGACGCGAAGAGGTAGTAGTACCCGTTCCGCTTGACGACGTACGGCGCCTCGACGGCCTTGGTCCCGGTCGGGCGGGAGGCGAGCGAGCGGCGGGCGGTGTCGGAGGCGAGCTGCTTGCCGGTGGCCGGGTCGATCCGGATCATCTTGATGCCGGTCCACCAACTGCCGAAGGACAGCCACCACTTGCCGTCGTCGTCGACGAAGAGGTTCGGGTCGATGGCGTTGTAGTCGTTTGCGGAGTCCGACGTGTAGACGATGCCGTAGTCGCTCCAACTGCCCGGCGCCGCGGTGGCGGAGCCCGCGAGGCCGATGGCGGAGGTGTTGGAGCCGAAGGACGAGACGGAGTAGTACATCAGGTACTTGCCGCCGTGGTACGAGATGTCCGGCGCCCAGGCCTCCGGGACGGACGAGTACCGCGACCACCAGCCGGGCCGGGAGCCGAAGGCGTCGGCGCCCGCGGAGAAGGCGGTGCGGTCCGAGGACGCCTTGCTGCTGATGCCGCCGCCGGTGGCGTAGAGCCGGTACTGCCCGGACGAGGTGCGGATCATGGTCGGGTCGTGGGTGACGACGGAGCCGGTGACCCGGCCGGGGTTCGGGTAGGCCGACACCGTGGAGGGGACGAGGGCGAGCAGTGCGGCGGTGGGGAGGGCGAGGAGTGCGGCTCGTCTGCGACGCATGGGGGCTCCCGTCTGATCGATATCCGATCGATATCCGATCGATATCTCGAACAACATTCGTGGTGCCGGACGTGACGCAGTGACGGAACCTAGAGTCGAAGCGCTTGCGCGTCAATGCCCCCGGCGCCGACGGCGGTTGATGTCCGGAGAACAGCGGGTGCCGAAGGTGACCGGCGCGTGAATTCGAGCCGTGGAGTCACCGGAGTCGCGCACCCTGCGACCGCTCCCCCGCCACCATGGCCTCCCGTGTCACCGTCCTGAGGGGGAGCCGGACGTGAGTCTGTCCTGGGGGTCCTTGGCCGCCGTCCTGGGTCTGGCCGTGCCCGTGGCGGCCGCGCTGTGGGAGTTCGTGCTGGCGGGCCGCAAACGGCTCGGCTACCGCGTCCAGCTGGACACCACGATCCGGGACTCGGCCGCCTCGGGGCCGGACACCACGGTGCTGCAGCGCATGCAGTGGGACGGTATGAACCTGCGCGACCCCTCGGTCGTCCTGCTGCGCATCGAGAACGCCGGCTGGAGCCCCGTCGTCGCCGCCGACTACGTCGCTCCCGCCAGCGACCCCGTGGGCATACGCATCGCCTTTCCCGGCCGCCGCGTCGTCGGCATGACCGTCACCGAGCGCAGCCCCCAGGTGCCGCCCACCTTCTTCGTGCCGGGGGCCGAGGGCTTCGAGACCACGGGCAGGGAGGTCAAACTGCCGAAGGTGATCCTCAACCGCCGGGCGCACTACAAGGTCCTGGCGGTCCTGGACCGCGAGGAGGGCTTCACCGAGCCCGAGTTCCCCGAGCCCGAGGTCACCGCCGGGATCGTCGGCGGGGTGCGCGGCGGGAACATCAGGAAGACCGCGTACTACCCCTTCGCCTCGCGCCAGGTCCGCTGGCTGCTCGCCTCGCTCATCCTGGTCAGCGCCACCCAGTCGGCGTTCACCCTGGCCGGGGGCGAGGACGCCGCCGCGCCGCTGGACTGCGCCGCCGGGACCCTGCACCTGTCGGGCTCCACGGCCTTCGCTCCGGTGCTGCGGGAGGCCGCGGAGCAGTACGAGCGGACCTGCCCGGACGCCCGCATCCCGCTCACCGCCACCTCCTTCAAGGGCAGCGTCGACGGGCTCGACACCCTCGCCGCCGCCGGCGCGGCCGCCCGGCTCCCGGACGGCGGGGGCCTCGGCGACAGACTGGCGTTCAGCGACGGACCGAAGTCCGACGGCCGCCCGCGGCTGCTGCCGAGGCCCGTCGCGCTGTCCCTGTTCACCCTGGTCGTGCACAAGGAGGCGGGGGTCGAGGACCTGTCCCTGCAGCAGATACGGGACATCTACGCCGGGCGCGTCACCGACTGGAGCCAGGTGGGCGGCAACGACGTCCCCGTCCACCTGGTCAGCCGGAACCCCGGCTCGGGCACCCGGACCACGCTCGAACGGCAGGTCCTCGGCGGCCGCCCCCTCCCGGCCGTCACCACGCCCGACTGCGCGGGGCTCGACCGCGACCGGCCGGGCCGCTGCGAGGTGGGCGGCACCGGGACGCTGCTGGACACGGTGGCCTCGACCCCGGGGGCCCTGGGGCACAGCGAGGTCGGCGCCGCCGCCGCGCACGACGACGTCCGGCAGATCCGCATCGACGGCTACCCGGCCACCCTGGAGGGCGCCGACCAGGGGGCGTACCCGTACTGGCAGACGGAGATCGCCTACACCTACGGCGAACCGCCGGCCGACTCGATCGCGGCGGGCTTCCTGCGCTACCTCGCCGACGAGGTCGGCAAGGACGTCATCCGCTCCAAGGGCCACCGCCCCTGCGCCGAGCTGGACAAGCCACTGCTGTGCCGGCCGGACGGCGCGCCCGCCGCGGGGTGACGCCCCGAAGGGGGGCCCGCGGCGGCCCGGTCAGGGCTCCGGGCACTCCTTCCACGCCAGGTGGTACACCGTGCTGATGTCACCGTCCGTGGAGTCCATCGTCATGAAGCTCACCTCGTCGGGGTCGGAGGTCCCGGTGCTCACCCGCAGCTCCGTGTTGATGTTGAAGTTGCGCTGGACCCCGCAGGGCGCCCAGACCAGCTGCGCCCAGTCGGTGCTGTCGGTGGCCTGCCAGTTGTCGTTGTAGGGGCCGCCGAAGGGGTGGGTGCGGTACTCCGTGTTCGGGGAGCCCTGGAAGTAGTACGAGGCCCGCTGGATGCCCTTCGCGCCGGGCTGGAGGGCGGCGAAGCCCCGGTAGTCCGCGCTGGCGACGGCGTAGGTGAAGCCCTGCGGGACGTGGACGAGCAGGTTGAGCTGGCAGTTCTTGCGGAAGTCGATGGGCGCGGAGTCGCCGCCCGCCTGGGCGAGGTAGTCGCTGTACGTGACGGTGAACGCCGTGTTGTCCTCGGAGACGGCGACCGCCGCCGTGCCCTGCGGACAGCCGGAGCCGTTCACGGTGGCGACCTTGATGACGATCTTGTCCGGCGGCGGGTCCTCGAACCCGCCGGAGGACTGGTGCTGCTGCGCGGGCAGCACGGAGGTGAGGAGCGCGGCGATCGTGCCGCTCAGGAGCAGGCCGGTGGCCATGGGTCTCCCATCCCGGTCGGTGGGGGGTGGATGTGGTTGAATGCGTCCGCCATCTACACGTGGTGTGCACATGACATTCACGGAACGGTCGCATCGTAGGGAGCGCCGCCGAGGGCGGACAGGCACTCTCCCGGCCATTCACACCGGCCGGTTCCCACCCCCCGGGAGGCCCCCGCGGGAGGGGCCTACGGGTTCTCCCACGCCGCCGGTTCCGCCGCCAGGTCCCGCACCGGGTCCGGCAGCGCGTCCGCCGCGAGGTCCGCGATCGTCACGCCCTCCAGGATCCTGCGCACATTGGCACGCAGTGCCACCCACAGCGGCAGCAGGGGCCCCGCCGTGCCCGTGTACACCAGCTCCGTCGGCCGCTCCCCGCGCACCGAGACGATCGGGCCGTCCACCGCCCGGATCACGTCCGCCACCGTGATCTGCGACGCCCCGCGCGCCAGCCGGTACCCGCCGCCCCCGCCGCGCCGGCTCTCCACGACGCCGCCGCGCCTGAGGTCCCCGAGGATCCCCTCCAGAAACTTGTGCGGAATGTCCTGGACGGCGGCCACGTCCTCCGCCTTGACCGGGGAACCGTCCTCCCGGACGGCCAGTTCCAGTACCGCCCGTACCGCGTAGTCCGCACGCGCCGAGATCCTCATGCCGACCATTGTGGCGTCCGCTGGGACAATGGCCCGGCACAGGCGGTCCCGCGCAGGCGGCGGGACCGGAGACACGCGCGCTACAGGAGGGGCTCCCTTGGAGCTCAGCAGGCCCAGCAGGCTCGGCAGACGAGCGTTCAGCGCCCTCGCGGGCACCACCGTCCTCGGTCTCGCGCTGGGCGGCAGCACCGCGCTGCCCGCCTCCGGCGCCCCGGGCCCCGCGCCCACCGGACCGCCGCCCGGCCCGCCCGGCGCCGACGGCGCGCGCCACCGGGTGGCGCTGAAGGGCGACTCGCTGCTGGTGGACGGCAGGCGGCTGGCCCTGTGGTCCGGCGAGCTGCACCCCTTCCGGCTGCCGAGCCCGTCCCTGTGGCGGGACGTGCTCCAGAAGATGCGGGCCTACGGCCACAACGCGGTCGACGTCCGCCTCGCCTGGAACCAGCACTCCCCCGCTCCCGGCGCGTACGACTTCACCGGTGTCCGCGACCTCGGCCTGTTCCTGCGCACGGCCGCCGAGTGCGGTCTGTACGTCGTCCTGCACCCGGGCCCGTACATCGGCGCCGACGTGGACGCCGGGGGCCTGCCCGGCTGGCTGACGACCGTCGGGGGCCGGGCCGGGAGCACCGACCCGGCGTACCTGCGCCACGCCGGCGAGTGGCTGAGCCGGGTCGACGCCGTCGCCGCCCGGCACCTGTTCACCCGGGGCACCGGCACGGTGCTGCTCTACCGGGCCGACGCCCCGGGGAGCGCCGATCTGGACCTCCTGCGCACGAGGATGCGCGCCGACGGCATCGACGTGCCCCTGCTGCACGGTGACCCGCCGCTCGCCCGTCGGGAGCCGGGGCCGGTCCGGGACGCCGCCGAGGCGCGGCGGGTCCACTTCGACCGCCTGGCGCGGGGGAGCACCCTGCACAACGTCCGGATGGCGTTCGGCGGCACCTCGTGGGGCTGGCTGCCCGCGCCCTCGGCGCCCGCACCGACCTACGACCCCGACGCGGCGATCGACGAGGCGCGGCGGCCGACGGACAAGCTCGCGCCGCTCCACCAGCTCGGTCAACTGCTGCGCCACGTACCGGACTTCACCGGAATGACCGAGGCGGAGGCGGCGGTCCGGGCCACGGACGCCCGGGTCCGGGTGCGGCACCTGGCCGATCCGGACACCGGGGCGCACGCCTACGTCCTGCGCAACGACTCCGCCGCCGACGTCACCTCGACCCTCCCCATGGGCGGGGCCGACGTGGAGGTCACCGTGCCCGCCCGGGACGCCAAGCTCCTCGCCACCGGCCTGCGCCTGGGCTCGGGGCGCAAGCTGGCGTACGCCACCGTGCAGCCCATGCTGGCCATGAGCGTCGGGCGGCTGGACATCGCCGCGTTCGTGGGGCGGGCCGGCGAGATGGCGCACCTGGTCCTGGACTGTCCCGACGAGCCGTGGCCGACCCGGCTGGACGAGGAGGCGGCCTGGGCCTTCGACCGCGGGCAACTGCATGTGACGGTGCCGCTCAAGGAGGACCGGCTGACCCGGGTGCGGGTGCGCGGCGGCGACACCGACCGCACCCTGCTGCTGATCGTCGCCGACGACGCCGCCTCGCTGCGGCTGTGGCCGTACGAGACCCCGTCGGGCCGGGTCCTGGTGCGCGGACCGGAGCTGCTGCGCGAGGCCGCCCTGGACGGTACGACGATCCGGCTGACCGGTGACACGGTCGCCGAACGGGAGCTGGAGGTGTGGGCGCCGCGCGGCATCACCGACGTCACCTGGAACGGCGAGGCGGTGCAGTCGGGCCTGGGCCGCGCCCTGAGCCTGATGGCCGTGTGGCCGCTGCCGGGCGTGCCCGACCCGGTGCTGCCCGCGCTGGACGGCTGGCGCCGGCGCACGGAGAACTTCGAGTCCCGGCCCGACTACGGCGACGAGGGGTGGGCGGTCGCCGACCGGCGCACGTCGCACAGCACGACTCCGGTCCCGGACGGTCGGCCGGTGCTCTTCGCCGACGACTACGGCTTCCACTACGGCGACGTCTGGTACCGCGCCCGCCTCACCGGCGCCACGGGGCTGGAGCGGGTGTCCCTCTCGTACCGCACGGGCGCGGACGGCCTGCTGATGGCCTGGCTGGACGGGGTGCCGCTGGGCAGCCACCAGCCGGGCGGGGCGGGCGACGGGAAGGGCACGTGGACCGGCACGGCCGGCTTCGGGCTGCCCACGGACCTGCGCGCCGGGCTGCGGCGGACCGCCGGGAGCAGGGCGGGCGAGGGGAGCAAGGGCGGCGAGGGCGACGAAGGCGCCGTCCTGTCCGTCCTGGTCCGGCGCACCCAGCACGGCCAGGACGCGTACCGGGAGGCCCGCGGGCTGACGTCGGCCGCTTTCGAGGGCGCCTCGCCCGAGGTGCGCTGGCGGATCATGGGCGCGGCCGCCCCCGACCCGGTGCGCGGGCCGCTCAACAACGGCGGGCTGTACGGGGAGCGCCACGGCTGGCACCTGCCCGGGTACGGCGACGGCGAGTGGGAGCGGGTGTCCCCGGCGGCGCTGTCCGGCGGGGACCGGCGCCAGGGCGTGACCTGGTACCGGACCACGTTCCGCCTGGACGTCCCGCCGGAGATCGACGCCTCGGTGGGGCTGCGCCTGGACGGACCCCGGGACCGCGGCACCGGCGCCCACCGCGTCCAGGTCTTCCTGAACGGCTGGAACCTGGGCGCGTACGTGGGCGGCCGCACGGGCGCTCAGCACACCTTCGTCCTGCCGAACGGCATCCTGCGCACCCGGGCCGCCGCCAACACCCTGGCCCTCGCGGTCCTGTCCGGCGGCGGCGCGCCGTCGGGACCGGGCCCGGTGCGCCTGGAGCTGCTGGGCGGCGCGGCCGGAGGAGTGCCGGTGAAGCCCGTCCCCTCCCCCGGCCGGCCCCGCGGCTGACCCGGGTCCGGGTCAGCGCAGCCGGATCACGTTCCAGGACAGCGGTTCCAGGGCGGCGGTGAGCCGGCCGTCCCTCAGGGAGGTGCCGTCGACCGCGTGCGGGACGACGCGCTCGGGCTCGGCGAGGGTGTTGCGGGCGTCGGGGTCGGCGTCCGCGAGGGCGCTGTGCTCGACGACCTCGGTCAGCTCCAGGCCGCTCAGGGCGACCTCCAGCGGGAGGGCCCCGGTGCGCGAGCGGTTGACGGCGAAGACGGTCACCGAGCCGTCCTCGGCGCGCACGGCGGTGGCGTGCAGCAGGTCGGCCTCGCCGTACTTGCCCGTCTCGTACGTGGGTGAGTCCACCCGGACGTCGAGCACCTCGCCGCGGCCGTACTCCGAGGCCTGGGAGAAGGGGAAGAACGTCGTCTGGCGCCAGGCCGGGCCGCCCGGCTCGGTCATGATCGGCGCGATGACGTTGACGAGCTGCGCGAGGCAGGCCACGGTGACGCGGTCGGCGTGCCGCAGCAGGGCGATCAGGAGCGAGCCGAAGACGACCGCGTCCATGACGCTGTAGTTGTCCTCGAGCAGGCGGGGCGCCTCGGGCCAGTCCAGGGCGCTGACCTGGGCCTCGGTCCTGCTCATGTACCAGACGTTCCACTCGTCGAAGGAGAGGTTGATCTTCTTCTTCGACTTGAGGCGGGCGCCGACGTGGTCGCAGGTGGCGACGACGTTCTCGATGAACGACTCCATGTCCACGGCGGAGGCGAGGAAGGAGTCGACGTCCCCGTCGTGCGGCTCGTAGTAGGCGTGCAGCGAGATGTGGTCGACCAGGTCGTAGGTCTCCTTCAGGACCGTCGCCTCCCACTCGGCGAAGGTCTCCATGGACTGCCCGGACGACCCGCAGGCGACCAGTTCGACGTCCGGGTCGATCTGGCGCATGGCGCGGGCGGTCTCGGCGGCGAGGCGGCCGTACTCCTCGGCGGTCTTGTGGCCGGTCTGCCAGGGGCCGTCCATCTCGTTGCCCAGGCACCAGAGCCTGATGCCGAAGGGGTCCTTGTCGCCGTGCTCGGCGCGCAGGTCGGACAGGGCCGTGCCGGAGGGGTGGTTGGCGTACTCCTGGAGTTCGAGCGCCTCGGCGACGCCGCGGGTGCCGAGGTTGACGGCCATCATGGGCTCGGCCTGCGGGCCGAGCTTCTTCAGGAAGTCGATGTACTCGCGGAGGCCGAAGCGGTTGGTCTCGGTGGAGCGCCAGGCGAGGTCGAGGCGGCGCGGGCGGTCCTGCACCGGGCCGACCGAGTCCTCCCACTTGTAGCCGGAGACGAAGTTGCCGCCGGGGTAGCGGACGGCGGTGACGCCGAGTTCCCGGACCAGCTCCAGCACGTCCTGGCGCAGGCCCTCGGCGTCCGCGGTGGGGTGGCCGGGCTCGAAGACGCCGGTGTACACGCAGCGTCCGAGGTGTTCGACGAAGGAGCCGAAGAGACGGGGGTTGACGGCGCCGACGGTGAAGGCGGGGTCGAGGGTGAAGCGGGCGGTGCGCATCTTTTCCTTTCGGTGGTTGTACGTTGTCTGCGGGCGCGTCGTGGCTTGTCGCGCAGTTCCCCGCGCCCCTTTGGGGCGCTCTACTGACCGGCGAGTCCTGTGTGCGCTACGCCCGCCACGATCTGGCGCTGGAAGAAGACGAAGACGACGATCAGCGGCAGGCCGGCCATCAGGCCGCCGGCCATGAGCTGGGCCCACTGGATGCCGTAGGAGTTCATGACGGTCGCGATGCCGTTGGGCATGGTCATCAGGTCGGGGTTGTTGGTGACCATGTAGGGCCACAGGAAGTTGTTCCAGGAGCTGATGAAGGTGAAGATGCCGACCGCCGCGAGCGAGGGGCGCGACAGCGGCACGATGATCGTGAAGAAGACGCGCCAGCGGCCCGCGCCGTCGATGAAGGCGGCCTCCTCCAGCTCGCGCGGGATGCCCTGGAAGAACTTGTAGAGGATGTAGACCATCGCGGCGGGTGCGCACTGCGGCAGGATCATGCCCCAGTAGGTGTCGACCATCCCCATCTGCTGGACGGTGGTGAACAGCGGGACGCCGAGCACGGCCGGGGAGACCATGAGGCCCGCCATCACCACGCCCATCAAGGCGCCCTTGCCCCGGAACTCGGTGCGGGCGAAGCCGTATCCGGCGAGCGCGGCGACCAGCAGCACGATCGCCGTCACGCACACCGACACGACCAGCGAGTTGACGAACCAGTCGGTGATGTTGCCGGTCTCGAAGAGGGCCTTCCAGGCCTGCCCGGTCCAGTCGTCGGGCAGCCAGTGCGTGGGCACCTCGACCGCCTCGGTCTCCGACTTGAGCGAGGTGAACAGGGCCCAGGCGAGCGGGGCGAGGAACACCGCGGAGACGGCGGTGCCCAGGAGCGTGAGCACGATCTGGCCGGGGGTCCAGCTCCGGCGGGGGCGGGTGCGGACCGGCGGTGCGGCGGTGGTCATCGGCCGCCCTCCTCACGGTTGCGCAGCAGCCACATCCGGGCGAGGGCGACGGCCGCGATGAGCACGAAGAAGATGATGGAGATCGCGGAGGCGTAGCCCACGCGGTAGCTGGTGAAGCCCTGTTCGAGCGTGTACTGCACGAAGGTGCGGGTCGAGTCCTCCGGTCCGGGTCCGAAGTCCTGGATGACGACGGCCTGGTCGAAGACCTGGAGGGAGGCGAGGATCTGCAGGGCGACGACGAGGCCGGTGATGTTGCGCAGCATCGGCAGCGTGATGTGCAGGACGCGGTGCCAGGCGTTCGCGCCGTCCAGTTCGGCGGCCTCGTAGAGGTGGGCGGGGATGCCCTGGAGCGCGGCGAGGTAGAGCAGGAAGCTGAAGCCGACGGTCCACCACAGGGTGGTGATGACGACCGCGAGCATCGCGTACGACTTGTCGGTCAGCCAGGGCGTTTCGAGGCCGAAGACGTGGTTGACCATGCCGGTGCCGGGGTTGAACAGCCACTGCCACAGGTTCGCGGCGACGGTGGACGGCAGCAGGAACGGCAGGAAGAAGCAGAGCCGCCACAGCCACTTGCCGCGCTCGATGTGGTGGGCCAGCATCGCGAGGAGGAGGGCGAGGACGGTGATGCAGGGCACGACGAGCAGCGTGAAGTACGCGCTGTGGCCGAGCGCGTCCCACATCAGGGGGTCCTTCAGGGCCTCGCGGTAGTTGTCGAGGCCGAGGAAGTTCGCGCTGTCGCCGGAGATGTTGGCGTCGGTGAAGCTGAGGTAGAGGCCGCGCAGCAGCGGCCAGACCACGAAGAGCGCGAAGAGCGCGAGGAACGGGGCGACGAACCAGCCGCCGTGCTGGAAGCCCTGCCCGCGGCGGACGCCGGCGCTGTCGGCGGCGGTCCTGGCACGCGCCGGGCGGACGATCGTCTCGGCACTGGTGGCGGTCATGCGGTGGCACCTCCCTGCGCGGCGGTGCGGCCGTCCATGGGGTTCTTCATGGCGAGCAGTTCGGTGAGCGTGCCCTTCATCCGGCGGGCGGCGGCCTCGGGCTTCGCGGAGCCCGTCGTCGAGGAGACGACGGCCGGGCCGACCCGCTGGGCGAGGATGCCGGTGGACCCGGCGAACCACACCTTGGGCTCGGTGGCCTGGTGGTCCATGGCCGAGACGTACTCGTTCTGCGGTTGCAGCTTCTGGTACGCGGCGGTGGAGAGGGTCGGCGTGTAGGCGGGGATGTGCCCGCCGGCCGCCCACTGCCGGGCGTGTTTGACGACGTAGGCGGCGAGCCGGTGCGCGCCCTCGTTGGTGGCGCCGCCGCGGTCGGCCTGGTGCGGCAGGACGAAGGAGTGGGACTCGGCGTGGGTGGCGCGCCGGCCGAACACGGGCGGCAGCTCGGTGGCGCCGTAGTCGAGCTTCGCGGCGTCGAAGACCGGCACGGACCAGTTGCCCTCCCAGGCGAAGGGGGCGCCGTTGACGAACTGCTCGGCACCGGCACCGCCGCCGAAGGAGGGGTCGGCGTACCCGTCGGCGACGTGCTTGCGCAGGAACTCCAGTACCTGGACGGCCTTGCCGGTGTCGAAGGTGACCTCGGTCTTGGCGTCGTTGAACCAGGTGCCGCCGAGCTGGGTGTAGAAGGCGACGAAGAACCACCACTGGAAGTTCTGGTCGTTGTGCCACAGGCCGATGGTCTGCAGCCCTTTCGCGGTGGCCTTCCTGGCCTCCTTGAGCACGTCGAACCACGCTTCGGTGGAGTCGACCGGCACGATCCGGCCGTCCTCGCCGAGCAGGCCCGCCTTCTTCAGCACGTCCTTGCGGTAGAAGCAGAGCTGGACGTGGATGTCGAGCGGCAGCGCGTAGAGCTTGCCGTCGATGACTGCGCGCTTCCACAGCTCCGGGTTGAAGTCCTGCTCGCGCACGCCGTACTTGGCGAGCAGCGCGGGGTCCCAGGGGTCCAGGAGGCGGCCGGGCGAGAAGCCGGTGACGCGGCCGAGGTGCATGACGCCGAGGTCGGGCGCGCGGTTGCCGGCGGCGGCCATGGCGAGCTTGGTGTAGAAGGGGCTGCCCCACTGGAGGGTGGAGTCCTTCACGTCGATGCCGGGGTTGTCCTCGCGGAAGGAGTCCAGCATCGCGATCATGTTGTATCCGTCGCCGCCGCTGAAGAGGTTCCAGTAGCGGACCCGGGTGTCCGCTCCGGAGGCGAGCGCGTCGGCGCCGGTGCCGAGCGCCGCGAAGCCGAAGCTGCCCGCGACCGTCAGACCGCCGGCCGCGGCCAGAAAGTGCCTGCGATTCAGGCCAGGTCGTCCCATGCCCTGCCCCATCTGTCGTCATTCAAAGAGTGATTGTTCGATATCTCGGATGTCGCTCGTAACTTCGAACGGGAACGTAGGTGGGAAGCGCTTGCGCGTCAATGGTTCAGGCAGGATCGGGCCGGTCTTCACAGGCGGCGGGGGCTGTCCCGAGGGCACCGTCTCGGCCACCTCGCGATCGACCGGGCCCCGGGAACTGGCCCAGAGGCCGCGCGTCTTGGCATATTGCAGGGGTGACCGACGGACGTCCGGGGGAACGAGGAGACAGCGGTGCGTACCAGGAAGGAGATGCGGCGTCTCGCTGACGCTCTCATCGACCCCATCGAGGTGGCCGTGCCGGCTGATCCCGAGGTGCTGTTCGAGGCACTCGTCGCCTCCGTCAGCACGTGGCGGGGACGGGAGGTGGTCGTGCACCGGGCGGCGTTCCCGCCGCACACCGCGAGTGGGCTGTGGCTCGAGCGCGAGAGCCACGACGACGTGGTGGTCGACGAACGCGCGGCCGTGTGGCACCAGATCGTGATCCTGTGCCACGAGGTGTGGCACATGAGCCGCCGTCGGGCCGAGGGCGGCGCGGAGGCGGACGACCGGTCCCGGGCGGTGGCCGCGCGCAGCGACTTCTCCCTGGCCGAGGAACAGGAGGCGGACCGCTTCGGCATGCTGATGGGCAGCCGGCTGCGCACCTGGCTGGACGCCTCCACCGACTCGGTGTTCGCCGCGGAGGGCGGCGGTCCGGCCGGCCCGGAGAGCCTCGCCGGCCGCATCGGGGCCGCGCTCAACTACCGCGGGACGACCGGATGAACAGCCTGATCAACTACCTGAGCTGCGCCGCGCTCTGGCTCGGCCTCGCGGTGCGGGCCCCCGACCTGCTGCGGCACCGGCACGATCCGTATCTGCGGGCCATCTGCTCGGTGCTGGGAATGGCCGGGCTCTGCTTCCTGCTCGGGGCGCCGCCGACGGTCGGGGCCGTCAACCGGCTCAGCGGCGTGCCCAACCTCGCGGCACCGGTGACCTACGCGGCGATCACCGGATACTGCGCCGCCTCCCAGGTCCTCGTCGTGCACTGGCGCGGCGGTCCCCGGGTGCGCCGTACCGCCCGCCGGTGGACGCTCGCCTACGCCGTCGTGGTCCTCGGCATCGCGCTGGCCTTCGCGCTCGGCGACGCGCCCGTGGAGCGCCGCACCGACCTGGACACCTACTACGCGACGACCCCGTTCATCGCCCAGATGATCGTGCTGTACCTGGTCGCGCACCTGACCGCGGCGACCGTCACGACGGTGTCCGCGCTGCGCTGGGCCCGGCAGGTGCGCGGCGGGCTGCGGGCCGGCCTGGCGCTGATCGGGGCCGGTTCGCTGTGCGGCGCCGGCTACAGCGCCGGCAAGCTCGTCGCGGTGGGCGCCCGCTGGTCCGGGCGCGACTGGTCGGCGCTCGGCACCACGGTCTCCCCGGCCGCCGCCGGCCTCGGGGCTCTGCTGGTGGTCGTCGGGGTACTGGTGCCGCTGGTGACGCCGCGGGTGGCCGAGTGGCGCCGGGCGGGACGCGCGTACGCCCGGCTGGGGCCGTTGGAACGGGCCCTGGACGACCTGCTCGTGCGCCGGGCGCTGCGGCTGCCGCGCCCGCGGTTCGCCTCGCCCGCCACCCTCCTGATGTGGCGCCGGACGAGCATCCACAACGCGCTCGGCCACCTGGACGCGTACTGCGACCGGGACCTGTACGACCGGACCCTTGCCGACACGCTGGCGGCGACGGGCGATCCCGCACTGGCCGGGGCGCATGCCTGGGCCGCGGTGATCGTCGACGCGCTGCGGCACGAGGCCGGCCCCGGGACGGGGTCGCCGCCCGCCGCGGGCACCGGTCGCCCGCCGGCCCCGGCGCCGGACCCGGCGGCCCTCGCGAGGATCTCCGACGTGCTCGCCGGCGCCGTGCGGGTGCCGGCCGCGTCCACCGCGCCGAGCGGCAGGACGACGGCGGGCACCGCGTGACGCCCGGCGGTGTCACCGAGGGTGACACGGACGGCCGCGCGGGCACCCGGCACGGCCGGGTCGCACAGGTTCCGCACGTAAGGAGTGGTCGGACGTGAGTCTCGTCGTCTACCTGGCGGCAGTGGTGTTCGGCATGACCTCGGTGCTGCTGTTCCGCCGCCCCCGGACGGCCGTCCGCAATCCGCTGGCCCTGTCCACCTGCGTGGCCATCGTCCTGGGTGCCCTGGTCTTCGTGTGCGCCGCCCCGGCCACCCTCGGCACCGTCAACGAACTCACCGGCGTCACCAACTTCGGGGCCCCGCTGACCTACGGCATGCTCTCCGCGTACAGCTGCGCGGTGCTGGTGCTGCTGATCAACTGGCGGGGCGGCCCCCGGCCGGTGGTGCGGCGCGCGGTGCTGCGCAGCATGGCGGCCTACGGCCTGCTGGTGGCCGCCATCGTGGTGCTGTTCCTGCTCGCCGACGCGGACACCGAGCGGCTGACCGACCTCGACACGTACTACGCGGGCACCCCGTTCATGCGGGAGATGATCCTGCTGTACCTGCTCGGGCACAGCGCGGCGATGCTGGTGATGTGTGCCGTCTGCGTCAAGTGGAGCCGTGAGGTGGGCGGCCTGCTGCGGGTCGGGCTGCGGCTGATCCTGCTGGGCGCGCTGCTGGACCTGGTGGGGTTCCAGCTCACCAAGTACACGGCCGTGGTGGCGCGGTGGACGGGTCACGACCTCGACTTCCTGTCCACCAGCGTGGCCCCGCCGATGGCGTCGCTGGCGGCGCTGGTGTGTTCCGTGGGGTTCGCCCTGCCCAGGCTGCTGCCTTCCGTCCTCGCCCACTGGCGGGGGCTGGACGACTACCGGCGCCTCGGTCCGCTGTGGTCGCTGGTGAAACCGGTGTCCACGGCTCCCCGGCAGCCGTCCGTCTGGTGGCGGCTTCCCCGGGCCCGGCTCCAGTGGCGCGAGGTCTCCATCCACGACGCCCTGCTCACCCTGGCGCCGTACTTCGACCACCGGGTCCGCGAGGGGGCACGGGACTCCGCGCTGCGCGCGGGCCGCTCCCCGCACGAGGCGCGGCTGGCGGCGGAGGCGGCGATGCTCGCCGACGCGGCGCGCCGGGCCACCGCCCGCGAGGAACCGTCCGACGCCACCGGCTCCTACCGGCTGCACGCCACCGAGGTACCGGGCGCGAGCGGGCTGGTGGAACTGTCGCAGGCCCTGCACCGTCCGCCCGGCCGGGCCGCCGCACCCGGCGGCACGGACCCGTCCTCCCTGACCGGACCCCTGAGCGAACCCGAGGAGCCCCATGTCGCGTAGAGCAGTCGTCGTCGGTGCCGGACTGGCCGGGATGCTGGCCGCCGCCGTGCTGGCCGACGCGGGCGTGGCGGAGGTCGTCGTGCTGGACCGCGACGAGCTGCCCGACGGGCCCCGGCAGCGCCGGGGTCTTCCCCAGGGCCGGCACGCGCACCTGCTGATGCCCGGCGGGCTCACCGCGATGGAGGAGATCGTGCCCGGCGCGAGCCTGGGCAAGCGGCTGCTCGCCGCGGGGGCGCACGAGGTGTCCCTCAGCTCGGGCGTGCTGGCCCGCGGCCCCGAGGGCTGGCTGCGGCGGTGGCGGCGCGCGGGGCCCGTCATGCTCACCTGCACCCGGGCGCTGGTGGACTGGACGGTACGGGCCGCGGTGCTCGAACAGACGGCCGTCGAGGTGCGCCGGGCGGCCGTGGTGGGCCTGAGCGGGTCCGCGGGGCGGGTGCGGGGCGTGCGGGTGTCGGGGCCCGGCGCGGAGGAGGACCTGGACGCCGACCTGGTCGTCGACGCGAGCGGACGCGGGACCCGGATCATCCCCTGGCTGGACGGGCTCGGGCTGTCCGGCGTCCGGACCCGGACCGTGGACTCGGGGCTGGTCAACGCCTCGCGCCTGTACCGGGTACCGGCCGGGGCGGAGCGGTTCCCGCTGACGGTGGTGCACGCCGATCCGTACGTCTCCCGGCCGGGCCGCAGCGCCATGGTCATGCCGATCGAGGGCGAGCGCTGGCTGGTCAGCTGCGGCGGCACGCGCGGCGGTGAACCACCGGCCGATCCCGAGGGTTTCCTGCGGTACACGCTCGATCTGCCGGACCCGATCGTGGGCCGGCTGATCTCCGGCGCCGAACCGCTCACCGACGTGCACCTGAGCCGGTCCACCAGCAATGTGCGGCACTACCTGGACAAGGTGCCCCACTGGCCGGAGGGCCTGGTGGTCCTCGGCGACGCGCTCGGCACCTTCAACCCGGCCTACGGACAGGGCATGTCGGTGGCCGCGTTCGGCGCCCGCGTCCTCGGCCGGGAGCTGGACCGGGCCGGCGGGCTCGACACGCCCGGCCTGGCCCGGCGGGTGCTGCGGGGTGCGGCGCGCCCGGTGGACGCGGCCTGGGCCATGGCCGTCGGGCAGGACGTCCTCTACCCCCTGACGCGCGGCGGCGGGCGGCCGGGGATCGCCGACCGGGCGGCGACGGCGTACACGCGGCGCATGACGAGGGCGGCCACCGGTTCCTTCGCCGCGGCCTCGGCGCTCTGGGACGTCACCAGCATGCGCACACCGCCGACCCGCCTGTTCCACCCGTCGGCGGTCCTGGCCGCGCTCGCCGGGCCGCCGCTCCCCCTGCTGACCGGGCCGCCGCTGACCCCGGGCGAGCGCGAGGTGCTGGACGGACTGGACCGCACGGGCGAGTGACCGGACGGGCGTGAGCCAGAGCGGGCGTGAGCCAGAGCGGCCGTGAGCCAGGACGGCCGTGAGCCAGAGCGGCCGTGAGCCAGGACGGCCGTGAGCCAGGACGGCCGTGAGCCAGGACGGCCGTGAGCCAAGGCGGGCGTGAGCCAAGGCGGGCGTGAGCCAAGACGGGCATGAGCCAAGACGGGCATGAGCCAAGGCGGGCATGAGCCAAGACGGGCATGAGCCAAGACGGGCATGAGCCAAGACGGGCGGCACGGCGGCCGGCCGTGCCGCCTGCGCCGCTCACCCGGCGAACGCGGGCTGCGCCACCCCCCGTCCGGCCCCCGGCACCACCAGCAGGGAGCCCGCCAGCGGGTGCGGGTCCGGCAGGCCGACGCGGGCCGTGGTGAGGTACAGGTCGGTGAGGTCCGGGCCGCCGAAGGCGCAGGCCGTGACCCGGGGGACGGGGAGGGCGATCACCCGGTCCAGGTCGCCGGACGGGGTGTAGCGGCGTACCGCGCCGCCGTCCCACAGGGCGACCCACACGCAGCCGTCGGCGTCGACGCACAGGCCGTCGGGGAAGCCCGCGCCGTCCTCGATCGCGGCCAGGGGGCGGCGGCTCGCGACCCGGCCGTCCGCGGTGACGTCGAAGACGTCGATACGGCGGGTCGGGGTGTCGGCGTAGTACATGAGCGTGCCGTCGGGGCTCCAGCCGGTGCCGTTGCTCACCGTCACGTCGTCGAGGACGGTCTCGGCGGTGCCGTCGCCGGTGTACCGGGTCAGCGTGCCCCCGCCGCGCGCCTCGTCGTAGCGCATGGTGCCCGCCCACAGGCTGCCGTCGGGGGCGACGGCGGCGTCGTTGCCGCGGCGGCCGGGGACGGGCTCGCGGTGCAGCCAGCGGAAGGTGTCGTCGGGGTCGAGCAGGCCGATCCCGTCCCGCAGGTTGAGGACCAGGCCGCCGCCCGCGCGGGGCTTGACGGCGCCCACGTGCTGGTCGGTGCGGCGCACGGTGCGCCGGCCGGTGGCCGGGTCGTGGGTGTGGACACGGGAGTTCAGGATGTCGAGCCACAGGAGGCGGCCCGTGGCCGGGTCCCAGGTGGGGCCCTCGCCGAGGGACGCCTCCGTGTGGACGGCCACCTCGAAGGCCGTACCGGTCGCCGTCATGCCGCGCTCCGGTGGCCGAGCCGCTCGGAGAGATCGGCGGCGCCCTTGACGGCGAGCTGCTCCAGTTCGGCGCGGCGCTCCTCGCTCCAGCGGATCATGGGCACGGAGATCGACAGCGCGGCGACGACCCGGCCGGTGCGGTCGCGGACCGGGGCGGCCACGCAGGACACGTCCGGGTTGGACTCGCGGCTCTCCACCGCCGTACCGCGCTCGCGGATCGCCGCCAGGGCCTCGCGCAGCGCGGCCGGGTCGGTGATGCTGTTCGGGGTCATCGCGGTCAGCTCGGCGCCGTCGGGGAAGCGCGCGGCGACCTCCGGCTCGGGCAGGGAGGCCAGCAGCATCTTGCCGACGGACGTGCAGTGCGCGGGCAGCCGGCGTCCGGCCGCGGACACCATGCGCACCGCGTGCGTGGAGTCGACCTTGGCGATGTAGATGACGTCGGTGTCCTCCAGGATCGCCACGTGCACCGTCTCGTCGCAGGTCTCGGCGACGGTGCGGGCGACCTGCTGGCCCTCCGCGGCGAGGTCCAGGTGCTCGGCGTAGCGGGCGCCGAGCTGGTACGGACGCACGCCGAGCCGGTACCGTCCGGACTGCCCGGCGACGGGGACGATGTACTTGCGGGCGGCGAGCGTGGTGACCAGCTCGTGCACGGTGGTGCGCGGCAGCTGGAGCCTGCGCACGATGTCGGGGGCGGAGAGCGTGCCGTCCCCGTCGAGGAAGAGCTCCAGTATGTCGAGAGCCCGGGTCACGGCCGGCACGAGGCGTCCCATGTCCAGCCCCCTCCCTAGGTGTGTTCGAGATTTCAACAGGTGATCGGGATAACGAACACAGGCTACTCATACCGCGTTTGCCCGGGCAATGGGCGTGCGGCCGCCCCATGGTCCGCTTCGTCCGCGATGATGGCTGCCATGCCGACCGGAAAGCGGCCCGCGGGCCCCTTCACCCCGCGCGACTTCCAGCTGGTCCTGCTGCGCCGCATGGCCGACCACAACCCCGGCCCGGTGGCGGACGCCCGCCGCGAGCTGGGCGCCTCGGTCGCTCAGATGCGCGAGGCCAACAGGCGCTGGCAGGCGATGCTGCACTCCCCGCGGGCCCGCTCGGCCGCCGCCCGGTACCGCTCCGTCCTGGGCGAGCCGGAGTCGGTGGCACCGCGCCGGATCGGCGACCTGGAGTGCGAGGCCCGGCAGTGGGCGCTGCCCCTGTGGCCCGGCCTGCGTTTCGAGGTGCTCGTCGCGGACAAGGGCGTCGTCTGGAACGAGTGGCTGGTGCGCGCCCCCGGCGTGCGGGGGCCCGAGCTGCGCACCCTGGACGACCTCGCGCCCTGGTCGTGCACGGTCGACGAGGCGGCCCGCGCCTTCGCCCCCGCCCGGCCGCTCCAGGGCTCGGCCCCGACCCGGTGGGGGCTGGCCTTCACCGCCCCGGACCGGGAGGGCGTACGGCACGAGGTGGTCGCGGAGTTCACCTGGGGGCTGTTGCAGCGCACGGCGGTCGGCGGCTGAGGCGGGGACGGCAGGGACGGCGGGCCCGGCGGGGACGGGCGGTCAGCGCTCGTCCTCCGGGTCCCAGTCCAGCAGGCGGACCTTGGCGACCGTACGGACGTGGCGGCGCATCGCGGCGGCGGCCTGCCGGGGCTCCCGGGCGGCGACGGCGTCCAGGATCGCGCGGTGCTGGGCCAGGGAGCGGCCGGGGCGGCCGGGCTGGCGCAGGGACTCGGTGCGGCTCTCGGCGATCTGGTGGGCGATGGAGCGCATGAACTCGGCGAGCAGGCTGCTGTGCGCCGCCGCCGTCACCGCCGCGTGGAAGAGCCGGTCGCCCTCGACGCCGTGCCCGTCCCGGTCGATCTCCTCGGCCATCACGGCCAGCGCGGACCGCATGGCGGCGAGGTCGTCCTCCGTGCGGCGCTCGGCGGCCAGTTCGGCGAGCTTCGTCTCCAGGGCCTCCCGGGCCTCCAGGACGTCCGGGAGGCGCCGGCGGCGTTCGACCATCTTCTCGACCGGCTCGACGTCGAGGCTGTCCCGGACCAGATAGGTCCCGCCGCCGTGCCGCGCCTCCACCAGGCCCTGCACCTCCAGGACCACGATCGCCTGCTTCACCGAGGCACGGCTGACACCGAGGCGCTGGGCCAGGTCCCGCTCGGGCGGCAGCCGGTCACCCGCCCGCAGGCCGCCGTCGGCGACGTACTGGCGCAGCCGCTCCAGCACCTGTTCGTACAGGCGCTGTCTGGTCATGGGGCGCAGGGCGTCGGTCATGAGGTCCCCCCTCTCGACGGGAGCGTAGCACCGGGGCCGACGGTGGCCCGGTGGCCGAGTGGCTGAGCCAATTGTTGCGCGACCCCTTGACGCCGGCTCCCGCCGGGCCCACGCTGACCAGCCAACCGCACCCTTCCAAGTGGCTCAGCCACTCAGCCATTCTCTGAGCCATTCCCATCGGCAGTCAGGTCAGCACTCGGGAGCCCCCGCATGTCCCCCGAACTCATCTCGATCCTCGTCCTCGTCGTGGTGTTCGTCATCGCCACCACCCGCTCCGTCAACATGGGCGCGCTCGCCTTCGCCGCCGCGTTCGGGGTGGGCACGCTCGTCGCCGACCTCGACGCGGACGGCATCTTCGCCGGGTTCCCCGGCGACCTGTTCGTCGTCCTCGTCGGCGTCACCTACCTGTTCGCCATCGCCCGCGCCAACGGCACCACCGACTGGCTGGTGCACGCGGCCGTCCGGCTGGTGCGGGGACGGGTCGCGCTGATCCCCTGGGTGATGTTCGCGCTCACCGGCGCGCTCACGGCGATCGGCGCGGTCAGCCCGGCCGCGGTCGCCATCGTCGCGCCGATCGCCCTGAGCTTCGCCACCCGGTACTCGATCAGCCCGCTGCTCATGGGCACGATGGTGGTGCACGGCGCGCAGGCCGGCGGGTTCTCCCCGATCAGCATCTACGGCTCGATCGTCAACGGCATCGTGGAGCGGGAGAAGCTCCCCGGCAGCGAGGTCGGCCTCTTCCTCGCCTCCCTGGTCGCCAACCTCCTCATCGCGGCCGTGCTGTTCGCGGTGCTCGGCGGGCGGAAGCTGTGGTCGCGCGGGGCGGTGGCACCGGAGGACGGCGGCATCCCCGGCAAGGGCGAGGCCGCGGAGTCCACCGGCACGGGCACCGGCGGCACGAGCACCGGCACCGGCACCGCCCCCACCGCGGTGGCGGTCCGTCCCGACCAGGAGACCGGCGGCGGCGCCGACGGCGGCATCCGCCTCACCCCCGCCCGCATCGCCACCCTGGTCGCCCTGGTCGCCCTGGTCGTGGCCGTCCTCGGCTTCGACCTGGACGCGGGTCTGACCGCGGTCACCCTCGCCGTCGTACTGAGCACCGCCTGGCCGGACGACAGCCGCCGCGCCGTCGGCGAGATCGCCTGGTCCACGGTGCTGCTGATCTGCGGTGTCCTCACCTACGTGGGCGTACTGGAGGAGATGGGCACCATCACCTGGGCCGGTGAGGGCGTCGGCGGCATCGGCGTCCCGCTGCTGGCCGCCGTACTGCTCTGCTACATCGGCGCGATCGTGTCGGCCTTCGCCTCCTCCGTGGGCATCATGGGCGCGCTGATCCCGCTGGCGGTGCCGTTCCTCGCGCAGGGCGAGATCGGGGCGGCCGGCATGGTGGCGGCGCTCGCGGTGTCGGCGACGGTCGTGGACGTCAGCCCGTTCTCGACCAACGGCGCGCTGGTGCTGGCCGCGGCCCCGGACGTCGACCGCGACCGCTTCTTCCGGCAGTTGATGGTCTACGGGGGCATCGTGGTGGCGGCCGTGCCGACCCTGGCGTGGCTCGTACTGGTCGTGCCCGGCTTCGGGTAGGCCCCACGAAGACCGGCAATCGTGAGCAACAGCTAAGGAGTACGACGCGTGTCCTCTCTCTTCCCGGCCCTCTCCCCGGCCCCGGCCGGCGCTCCGACGGGCGCTCCGGCCGACCGGCCCGCCCTGCGGTTCGGCGAGCGCTCCCTGACGTACGCGGAACTCGCCGCCGCGGCGGGCGCCACGGCCGGGAGGATCGGCGGCGCCGGCCGGGTCGCGGTCTGGGCCACCCCGGCGATGGAGACCGCCGTCGCCGTGGTCGCGGCCCTGCTGGCCGGGGTCGCGGCCGTGCCGCTCAACCCCAAGTCCGGCGACAAGGAACTCGCGCACATCCTCTCCGACAGCGCGCCCTCCCTGGTCCTGGCGCCCCCCGGCGCCGGACTCCCGCCCGCCCTGGGCGCCCTGGAGCGCGTCGACGTCGACGTGACGGCCCGCGGGACCGTCCCCGAGGACCGGACCGAGGAGGGCGACCCCGCGCTCGTCGTCTACACCTCCGGCACCACCGGGCCGCCCAAGGGCGCCGTCATCCCCCGGCGGGCGCTCGCCACGACCCTGGACGCGCTCGCCGACGCGTGGCAGTGGACCGGCGACGACGTGCTGGTGCAGGGGCTGCCGCTGTTCCACGTGCACGGGCTGGTCCTCGGCATCCTCGGCCCGCTGCGCCGGGGCGGGTCCGTGCGGCACCTGGGCAGGTTCTCCACCGAGGGCGCGGCGCGGGAGCTGAACGACGGCGCGACCATGCTGTTCGGGGTGCCGACGATGTACCACCGGATCGCCGAGACGCTCCCCGGCGACCCGGAGCTGGCGAAGGCGCTCGCCGGGGCCCGGCTGCTGGTGTCCGGGTCGGCCGCGCTGCCGGTGCACGACCACGAGCGGATCGCCGCCGCCACCGGGCGGCGCGTGATCGAGCGGTACGGCATGACGGAGACGCTGATGAACACCAGCGTGCGCGCCGACGGCGAGCCGCGCGCCGGGACGGTGGGCGTGCCGCTGCCCGGTGTGGAGCTGCGGCTGGTGGAGGAGGACGGCACGCCGATCGCGGCGCTCGACGGGGAGAGCGTCGGCGAGATCCAGGTGCGCGGCCCGAACCTGTTCACCGAGTATCTGAACCGCCCCGACGCCACCGCCGCCGCCTTCACCGAGGACGGCTTCTTCCGCACCGGCGACATGGCGGTGCGCGACCCCGACGGCTATGTCCGCATCGTCGGCCGCAAGGCCACCGACCTGATCAAGAGCGGGGGGTACAAGATCGGGGCCGGGGAGATCGAGAACGCCCTGCTCGAACACCCGGAGGTCCGGGAGGCCGCCGTCACCGGCGAGCCGGACCCCGACCTCGGGGAACGGATCGTGGCCTGGATCGTCCCGGCCGACCCCGCCGCGCCGCCCGCCCTCGGCACGCTGGCCGACCACGTCGCCGCCCGGCTCGCCCCGCACAAGCGGCCGCGCGTCGTCCGGTACCTCGACGCGGTGCCCCGCAACGACATGGGGAAGATCATGAAGCGGGCGCTGGACCGTGGCTGAGCGCCCGACCGCGCGGGAGTTCCTCGCCCTGGTCGCCGACGACGCCGCCTTCGCCGAACTCCCCCACACGGACGGCGCGTGGCGGCCTGACGGGCCCCTCGGCTGGCCCGGCTACGACGCCTCGCGGGCCCGCGCCGCCGAGCGCACCGGCGAGCCGGAGTCCGTCGTCTGCGGCACCGGCCGTGTCGAGGGCACCCGGGCCGTGCTGATCTCCTTCGAGTTCGGCTTCCTCGGCGGCTCGCTGGGCCGGCGCACCGGCGACCGACTGGAGGCGGCGTACACCTACGCCCGTGAACACCGGCTGCCGGTGGTGCCGTTGGTCGCCACCGGTGGCAGCCGGATGCAGGAGGGGATGCTCGCGCTGACCCAGTTGCAGCGGGTGGCCCGGCAGTCGGCGCTCACCCGGGCGGCCGGTCTCGCGCAGGTCGCGGTGGTGCGGGACCCGGCGACCGGTGGCGGCTGGGCGACGTTGGGCGCGGGCGCCGACGTGGTCCTCGCCCTGCCCGGCGCCCAGGTCGGCTTCGCCGGGTCGCGGGTCCGGCCGCCGGGTGCCGACCCCGCGGCGTACACGGCCGAGGCCCAACTGGCGGCGGGCAGCGCGGACGCCGTCGTACCGCCCGGGGAGCTGCGCGCGGTGCTGGGGCGGTGGCTGCGGCTGCTGACGGCGCCGTCCGGCGGTCCGGCGCCGGTGCCGGAGCCACTGGGCGCCCGGGACCTGCCGGTCAGCGGCTGGGACGCGGTACGGCGGGCCCGCGATCCCGGACGCCCGCGCGCCGGGGCGTACCTGGACGCCTACTTCACCGACCGCGTGGCCCTGTCCGGCGACCGCTGCGGCGGCCGGGACCCGGAGGGCATGCTGTGCGGCTTCGGCACGCACGCGGGGCGGACGGTCGCGTACGCCGCCCAGACGGGGACGGCGACCCGGCCCGCGGGGTACCGCACCGCGACCCGGCTGATCCACCTCGCGGACCGGCTCGGCATCCCGGTGCTGACCCTGGTGGACACGCCGGGCGCGGCCAACGACGCGGCGGCGGAGCGGGAGGGGGTGGGTCCGGCGATCGCGGACCTGTTCGGCGCCGTCGCCTCGGTGCGTACGCCGGTCACCACGCTGGTGATCGGCGAGGGCGGCTCGGGCGGGGCACTGGCCCTGGCGGCGCCCGGCCGCACCTGGGCGACCCCGGACAGCTACTTCTCCGTCATCGCGCCGGAGCACGCGGCGGCGATCCTGAAGCGCCCGCCGCAGGAGGCGGAGGCGACGGCCGGGCAACTGCGGTTGCGTCCGCAGGACTTGGCGGCGCTTGGCGTGATCCGAACAAGCGAGCAGTTGTTCGCTGGAACAGGTGATCGTCGCTCTGAAGAGCGCATGTGACTGCAGGGACCAACGATACTTACGGTGTGCAAGCAACGGGCTGCAGACCGTAGTTGACGCACATGTCCCGAGTAGTCCCGCGGGTCTCCGTCTCAGGGGCCCGCACCTGAACAGCGCAAGGAGCTGCACGATCATGAACCTTCTCACCGACATCCTCGCCGGCATCGTCCACTTCGTCGGCTGGCTGGTCTGACGGTCCGAGAAACCGACGGCGCCGCCTCCCCGTCCCAGGGAGGCGGCGCCGTCCGCGTTGCGGAAAGCGGGCGCGGTCTACCGCACGGCCACCGCCCGCACGATCTCCTGCGTGACCGAGCCGCCCCGGTCGTCGCGCGCGGAGGCCCGCAGCGAGACGTGCTCGGCGTCGCGCGGCACGCGCAGCGTCCCGTGCCAGGACGCCTCTCCGTCACCGTGACCGCCGCGCAGCCGGACCTGCTGCCAGCTCTTCCCGTCGTCGTAGGAGACTTCGAGCTTCCCGCCGCCGAGCTTCCCGGTGTCCGGGGCGCCCGCCACGTACGCGGCGTCGAGACCGACCCGCAGCTTCTTGCCGCCGCGCACCTTCCCCGCGAGGTCGGTGTCGACGTCGAAGGAGAGGTTGATCAGCGGCAGGAAGGTCCACCGGTCGTCCGGCGTCTCGGCCGAACGGAAGGTCCACTCCGCGTGGCCCTTCGTCGCCAGCGGCCAGCGCGCCGCGTCCAGCGCCGTGTCGGTGACGAGCTTGTAGGTGTGCTCGTCGGCCGGTGCCTCCCACACATAGGCGGCGGAGCCCTTGTTGCCCTGGTCGACCGGTTGGCCGTCCAGGTAGACCGAGGTGGTCTGCGTCATGCCGCTGTCGTCGCTCCACACGTCGCCGAAGCCGGTGTGGTCGGGTCCCGAGTCGCCCCAGCCGGGGGCGTTGAGCTGGATCTGGTTGCCCAGCCGCTGCTGTCCCCAGCCGAGCCCGGTGCCGAGGTAGGGGTGCCACACGGGCTTGAACCAGTTCCGCTCCGTGCGCGACCCTCCCCGGTACCGGATCAGTCCGCCGCGCTCCTCCAGCGCCGTGCCGCCGGTCGTCACGGTCTCGTGCCACCGCTGGCCGGGCCCGGTGGACACGTACGCGGTGCGTTCGGCGGGGTAGTCGATCCGCTCCCGGAAGCCGAGGCCGACCGGGAAGGTGTCGGTGATCGAGTACCGGAACTCGCCGCCGCTCGCCGGTTCGGCGGCGTGGTACTTGGCGCGCACCACGGCGAGGTCGCGGTGCCGGGGCTCGAAGGTGAGGTCCCGGTCGGGCACGGCACCGGGGTGCCCCTCGGAGAGGTCGTACACGTAGGGCGTGTTGCGGGTGCCGGTCATGTCGACCCGGCCGGCCCGGTGCAGCCGGCGGGCGTCGGCCGCGGAGACCGTGGCGATCTGGAGCGGCCGGTCGGCGTTGTCGGCGGTGCCCCACCACGACATCAGCCGTCCGGGGGCGTCGTCGGTCACGAACAGCGCCTTGACGCCCGCGTCCTGCGCGGCCTGGGCGAGCGCCGTCGGTTCGGTCCCCTCGGTGAGCTTCGCGAGGACCGCCTTGCCGCGTACGCCGTCCGGGAAGGGCCCGGCCCCGACGTCCCCGACGTCGACCAGGGGCAGCCGGGTGCGGCCCTCGGTCAGGGTGCCGCCGGACTGGACGGTCGCCTCGCCGATCCCCTTGACCTCAAGGAGCGGCTTGCCGAGCCGCCACACGGTGCGGTACTCGAAGCCGCCCTCGGTGACCTTCCGGGTCGGCGCGGCGAAGATGCTGTCGTACGTCAGCGGCACCTGGACGGCGCCGAACAGGTCGGAGCCGTTCGCCTCGCGGTCGTACTCCATGATGAGCTGTCGGGTCTCGGTGCGCCGGTCGACGTCGGCGCTGATCTCGCGCAGCTCGCGGCCGTCCAGGGTGATCTCGCGGTCCCGGTCGACGACGACCTCGGGTGCGGCGAGGAAGCCGAGGCCGAGGGAGTCGGCGCCGTGGCTGCCGCGCACGTCGAGGAAGGACGACAGGCTGTACGTCCCGCGCGGGAGCCGCAGCTCCAGGGTGCCGGAATCGCCGACGTGCGCCGCGAAGGGGTCGACGCCCTCGGTGAGCCGCTGGACGGTCAGGTCGGCCGGGGTCGCGGCGCCGGAGCGGTCCAAGACGCGTACGGTGAGCGTGTACCGCTCGTCCTCCTTGACCAGCCCGAACGCGGTGTGCGCGAGGGCCTTCCCGCTCGCGTCGGCCGCGACGATCTGCCCGCCGGTGGTGCCGACCGGCGCCTTGGACCCGTCCCCGGTGACGGTGGTGGCGGCGGTGCCGTGCGCGGGCACGGTGAGGGAGGTGTCGGCGAGGGTGGCGACGCCCTCGGGGGCGCCCCGCACGGACAGCTTCAGCTCGACGGCCGCGTCGGAGTCGTTGGTGTACGTGACCGTCCTGGTGACCGGCTCGTTGGCCTCGTACGGCCAGGAGTAGAAGCCCAGGTCGGCGCTGCCGGTGGCGGTGACGTCGGCGTCGACCGCGTCGGGCACGCTGACCCGGCCCGCGCCCAACTGGTAGACGGGGGCGTCCAGTTCCTTCGAGGTGGACATCAGCGCGTCCTTGAGCCGCGCGCCGGTCCAGTCCGGGTGCTCCTCGGCGAGCAGGGCGGCCACCCCGGCGATGTGGGGCGTCGCCATCGACGTACCGTCCATGCTGGTGTAGTCGCCGCTGCCCTCGGTCAGCCGGGAACGGGCGGCGAGGATGCCGACGCCCGGGGCCGACAGGTCGGGCTTGAGCGCGTTGTCCCCGTACCGGGGTCCGGCGCTGGTGAACCAGGCGGCCTGGTCGGCGGAGTCGACGGCACCCACGGTGAGGGCGGCGTCGGCCGCGCCGGGCGAGCCTATGGAGGACGGGGCGCCGGTGTTCCCGGCCGCGATCACGAACAGGGCACCGGTGTCGCGGGACAGGGTGTTGACGGCCTGGGCCATCGGATCGGTGCCGTCGCTGGGTTCGGTGGAGCCGAGGCTCATGGAGACGATGTCGGCGTCCACGTCCCGGGCGGCCCACTCCATGCCCGCGATGATCTCCGACTCGCTGCCGAAGCCCTCGTCGTCCAGCACCTTGCCGACCGCGAGCGTGGCGCCGGGCGCGACGCCCTTCTCCTTGCCGTCGGAGGCCGCGCCGCTGCCGCCCACGGTGGAGGTGACGTGGGTGCCGTGCCCGTTGCGGTCGGCGACCTCCTCGCCGGGGATGAAGCTGCGGCTCTGCGCGATCCGCCCCGCGAGGTCGGGGTGCCCGGCGTCCACGCCGCTGTCCAGCACGGCCACGGTGACGCCCTTGCCGGTCAGTCCGGCCTCCCAGGCCTCGGGCGTGCCGATCTGCGCGTTGGACTCGGCCATGTCCGCGGTGACCCGGCCGTCGAGCCACACCCCGTCGACACCGGCTCCGCCACGGGTGAATTCCCGCCAGAATTCCCGTCCCTTGTCGGCCTCGACGGCGGCCCCGCGCACGCTGGGCAGCGACCGGGTCCGATCGGCGCCCCGCGGGGTGGCGGCCCGCGCGCCCTTGTCGTAGGTCACGATCAGCGGCAGCTCGCCGGTCTCACTGTCGGCGAGGCCCTGCTCCAGCAACTCCCCGACGTCGAAGAGCCGTTCGTCGAGGCTGCCGTCGCGCAGGTACGGCAGGGCCTCGTCCGGTACGACGGTGGTCCGGCCGCCGGAGCTGCTGGTGCGCACGGCTCCGGTGGCGCCCTCGGGCCGCTCGACGGCGACGGTCTTCTGGCCGCCGCCGAGGTCGGTGACGGTCACCCGGTCGCCGGTGACGAGGGTGACGGTGCGGGCCGCGTCGGCCGCACCGGCCGTACGGGCGGCCGCCGTTCGGGGCGGCGCCGGGTCCGGGGGTGGATCCTGCGCCGCCGCCGTCCCGGCCGGCAGCAGCGCGATCACGAGTCCCGCCGACAGGAGGGTCGCCCCGCGTCTGACTGGTCCTGTGCTCATCCACGTCTCTCTTCGTGTCGTCGTAGAGTGCGGTGAAGAGTGCTGTGAGCAGTCTCAGGGGGCCGGTGGGGCACGGGAGTTGACCGGAGGCGGCGGTTAGTCGCCCTGGCGGGTTTCCGCCAGCGGCGGGACGGGCCGGCGGCGCGGGACGGGACACGGCCGAGTACCGTCCGTCACAATGGTGCTGCGCACGGACACGTACGGCACACGGGGAGCGAGCGGCGTCATGGACGGGTTGGTCGAGTTCAAGACCGAGGACGGCGTGCGGGTGGTCGTCGAGGGCGTCGAGGACGAGGACGGGGCGCGGCTGGTCTCGCGCGGCGACGGGCCGGCCCGCGCGGCCCGCACCTTCGAGGACTCCCTGGACGGCGTGCGGGCGGCGGCCGCGTCCGCGCTGCGCGTCTTCCGGGACGGCTCGCTCAAACCCGACGCCGTGGAGCTGGAGTTCGGGGTCAAGCTGAGCGCGGAGGCCGGCGCGCTCATCGCGAAGGGCTCGGCGGAGGGCCACCTGGTGGTGCGGCTGAGCTGGTCGCCCGAGCAGTCCCCCACGCGTACCGAGCAATCCCACACGCGTCCCGAGCAGTCCCCCACGCGTGCCGAACCGCGGCCGCCCGCGACGCGTGCCGAACCGCTGCCGTCCCCGACGCGTCCCGAGGCCCCGGACGCCGCCGCGCTGTCATGAGCGGTGCCGCGTGGCACGCCCGCGTCGAGTGCGGCAGGGAGGTCGGCGCCGGATTCCTGGTCTCCCCCCGCCGGTTGCTCACCTGCGCCCATGTCGTCCGGTGGGCCGACCGCGCGCCGGTGACGGTGACCTTCCCGGGCCGCCGGGAGCTGGGCGAGCTGTCCGGCACGGTCGTCGTGCACGGCGGGTGGCAGGAGGGTGCCGCCGACCTCGGCGACCTGGCGGTGCTGGAGCTGGACCGGGAGGTGCCGCTCGCCCCGGCCGTCTTCGCCCGGCCCGGCACGGAGCGGACCGCCCCCGTCCCCGAGCTGATCGCCTACGGTTTCCCCAAGGGGTACGACGAGGGCATGCTCGCCTCCTACCGCGCCCTGCCCGGGCCCCTCATCTCCGACGAGTGGGTCCAGCTGGAGGCCGTCACGGCACACGGGCAGCCGCTGGCCGCCGGGTTCAGCGGCGCGGCGCTGACACTGGCCGACGGCACGGTCGTCGGCATGGTCTCCGCCGTGGCCGGCGCCCGGGACGTACGGGTCGGCAGGATGCTGCCCGTCGAGGTCCTGGCGCGCTACTGGCCGGAGCTGGGCGAGCTGGTGCCCACCCCCGGCCACCGGGCGGACGCCCGCAGGCGGCTGTACGCGCTGGTGCGCCGGGCCGAGGAGAGCGGCCTGGACTGCGACCCCAACCGGCTGTACGTGTCCGCCATGGACGCGTTCGACCCACCGCTGCCGGAGGGCGGTTTCGGCTCCCTGCGGGAGGCCGCCGCCTACGTGCAGTGGGAGGTGCCGGACCCGGCGGCCGTGGCCCGGTTCGCCGACCGGCTGACGGAGCGGCTGCACGCCCCGCCCGTCCCGGCGCCGCGCCCCGCGACCTGGTCGCCCATCGTCGTGGAGATCGACCACAGCGGTGCCGGTGCCGACCAGGTCACCGTCGAGGTGTCCGCCTACCGGGACGGCCGGCGCCGCCCGGTGGGTGCGCGCCGGCTGGCCCGCGGCGCGGTGCGGTCCTTCGTCCAGGAACGCATCGACGAGGCGTTCACCCAGCTCGATCCCGGCGCCGACGAACTGCTCACCTTCGTGCTCCCGCGCGAGTGGCTGAACGAACCGGTGGCGCACTGGGAGTGCGGAGAGGACGACTCCACGCCGCTGGGCTGCGCCTACCCGCTCGTGGTGACCGACCGGTACCGCCACCGCAGCGGACGCCTGCGCCACCAGCTGCACAAGAAGTGGCGCAGGCTCGGGCCCGGCACGGGCGGCACGCTGCACCGTGTGGACTGCGGCACCCGGGAGCGGCCGGCCGGGCTGCGCAAACGGCTGCGGGACGACGCGGAGCTGGCCGGTTTCGCCACCCCGCCCTCGGCGGCGCCGGAGTACTTCGAGGTCGGCCTCAACCTGCCCGTCCCCGTGCTGTTGTGGCCGCTGCGGGAGTGCCCCGGCGAGGAGGGCCCCGACGGCCGCTGCTCCGGCACGGCGTTCCTCGACGAGCTGGCGGCGTCGGTGGCGGGCGTGCCCCCGGCCGAACTGCCCCGCCTGGTCATGGAACTGCGCGAGACGGCGGACGCGGCGGAGGTCCCGGAGGAGCACTGGGCGCGGGACGTCCAGCTCCTGTGGGACGACCCCCGCTGTTTCGCCGAGCCGCCCGCCCTGCTCCACTCCCCGGTCGGCTGAACCGCCCGCCGCGCCCATGCACCGACGCACCACGACGAACCGCGACCGCGCCGGACCGACCCGCGCACCGATGACCGTACCGACCCCCGTACCTACCGCCGCACCGACCGCCCGGAGAGAAGAACCCATGCCCCTGTGGCCCGTCTACACCGGCGCGCCTGCCCCCCACGACGGCATCACCCGGCTGCCCCCGCCCCCGCCCTGGCGGGCCTTCGACGGCGGCCCCGTGCTCGATCCGCCGGACGCGGACGGCGACACCGCGGCCGCCTCGCCCGACCGCGCCCACCGTGCCGCGACCTACCAGGCCACCGAGGACACGGTGCAACTGGTCAACGCGGCCTTGTACCTGCGCCGTCCGCTGCTGGTCACCGGCCCGCCCGGCACCGGGAAGTCGTCCCTCGCCTACGCGGTCGCCCGTGAACTGCGGCTCGGCCCCGTCCTCAGGTGGAACATCACCAGCCGCAGCACCCTGGGCGACGGCCTCTACACCTACGACCCGCTCTCCCGCCTCTACGCGGCGCGCCACACCACGCAGCCGCCCGACGCCCCCGCCGCCGCCACTGGCGTCGAGGACCACCTGCGGCTGGGCCCGCTGGGCACCGCCCTGCTGCCGTACGCCCGGCCGCGCGCCCTGCTCATCGACGAGATCGACAAGAGCGACCTCGACCTGCCGAACGACCTGCTGCACGTCCTGGAGGAGGGCCAGTACGAGATCCCCGAACTCGTCCGCGCCTCCCGCGACATCCCCGACGGCCACGCCGAGGTCCTGCTCGACGGCACCGACCAGCGGGTGCCGGTGGAGCGCGGCCGGGTCCGCTGCAACGCCTTCCCCTTCGTCGTCCTGACCAGCAACGGCGAGCGCGAGTTCCCGCCCGCCTTCCTGCGCCGCTGCGTCTCGCTGCGGCTGCGGCAGCCCGACGACGACCACCTCGCCGAGATCGTCCGCGCCCACCTGGGCGAGCCCGACGGGTACGCGCGACAGCTGATCCACCGGTTCCTGTCCCGGGTGGGCAGCGGCGAACTGGCCACGGACCAGTTGCTCAACGCCATCTACCTGGCCCGTTCCTCCGGCCTGGCCGCCGACTCCCTGGACGAGCTGGCCGAGCAGCTGATGCCCTACCTCGGCCGGTCCGCGCAGCCCGACGCCTTCTGATGCCCACCGACCGCCCCGGCGCACCGGACCCGCCGCCCCTGCCCCGCCTCGCCGACCTCCTCGGCCGGGCGGCGGCCACCGGTGCCCGCCCGACGCCGCTGGAGCTGGCCGAACTCCTGTGGCTGGCCGGTCAGATGGAGCCCCCGGAGCAGGACCCGCCGCACGGCCCGGCGTCCGGGACACGGCCGGCGGAGCCGCCACCGGCCCCGGAGGGGCACCGGGAGCAGGACCACGAAGGGGACGGGCAACAGGAACGGGAGCGGGAGCGGGACCGGAAGCCGGAGCGGGACCGGCACGGCGACCGGGAGCGGGACCAGGACCAGGACGGGGGGCCGGGGCAAGGGGCCCGGGGCGAAGGGCCGGTGTGGCCCCATCCCCGCTCCGAGGCCCCCCGCACGCCCCTGCGCCTGCCGGCCCCGGCCCCCGCCCCGGGCACCTCGGCGGCGCAGCCGCACAGCGCCCTGCTCGCGCCCGCACCGCCGATGCTGCACCGCACGCTGGCGCTGCAGCGTGCCCTGCGTCCGCTGAAGCGCCGTGCGGACGCGCCCGTCGGCCACGAGGTGGACGAGGCCGCGACCGCCGACCGCATCGCGCGCCTCGGCGCCGGCCCCGAGTGGTGGCTGCCCGTGCTGCGCCCCGTACGGGAACGGTGGCTGCGCCTGCACCTGGTGCACGACGCGGGCCCCACGATGCCCGTCTGGCAGCCCCTCGTGCGCGAACTGCAGGCCGCGCTGGCCCAGTCGGGCGTCTTCCGCACCGTCACCCTGCACCGCGCGGACCCCGACGGCACCGTCCGCGGCGACGGCGCCCAGATCCCCGCCGACGGCCGTACGGTGATGCTGCTGATCAGCGACTGCATGGGGCCGCAGTGGCGCGCGGGCCCGGACGGCACCCGGTGGTTCGCCACGCTGCGCCGCTGGGCACGCCGCACGCCCCTGGCGGTGCTCCAGCCGCTGCCCGAGCAGTTGTGGCGGGACACCGCCCTGGTGCCGGTCCCGGGCCGGCTGTCGGCCCCGCACCGGGCGGCGCCCAGCTCCTCGCTCGCCTTCACGCCGTACGACACCGCCGCGCCCCGCGCCCCCGAGGGGACCGTGCACGTCCCCGTGCTGGAGCCAGGCCCCGAGTGGCTGGCGAACTGGGCCGCGCTGGTCGCGAGCCCGGGCGGCACCCCGTACCCGGGCGCGGCCGCGGCGCTGCACCGCCCGCTGCCGGCCGACGCCGACGACCGCACCGACGTCGCGCGGCTGTCGCCCGGGGAACTCGTCCTGCGCTTCCGCGCCAGCGCCTCCCCGCAGGCCTACCGGCTGGCCGGCCACCTCGCGCTGGGACGCCCCGACCTGCCCGTGATGCGGCTGGTGCAGGCCGCGGTCGAGCCGGATCCGCGGCCCCAGCACCTGGCCGAGGTCATCCTCGGCGGACTGCTGACCACGGTCGCCGGACCGCCCGGTTCCTACGCCTTCCGCCCCGGGGTGCGCGAGCTGCTCCTGCGCGGGCTGCCCCGCACCGCCCGCAACCGCACCCACGACCTGCTGCTGCGCACCGGCGGCCTGATCGACGACCGGGCGGGGCGTTCGCCGGGCGAGTTCCGCGCGCTGATCCCCTCCCGGGAGGGCACCGAGCGGGCGGGCACGAGCGAGTCGTTCGCGACGATCAGCGAGGAGAGCGCCCGGCAGCTGACCGTGCGGGAGCGGCCCCCCGCCCCCTCGCCGTTCCCGCCCGGCCTGGGCGCCCGGTACCGGCCCGCGCGACGGCTCACCCCGTCCGGCAGGATCTGGCTGGTGGAGGACACCGGACCGGACCGGACGGCGGCGGACCGGATGGTGGCGGACCGGACGGCACCGGACCGGACCGCGGCGGACCGGACCGCGGCGGACCGGACGGCGGCGGACCGGACGGCGGCCCACCCCGGGCCGGCGAACCGGACGGTGGTGATCCGGCTGCACGACCCGGCCCCCGACCCGGCCGCGCGCCAGGCGTTCCTGCGCAACGCGCGCCGGCTGACGCGGCTCTCCCACCCGAACCTGGTGGCCGTGTTCGACGCGGGCATCGAGGGCGACGTCCCGTACGTCGTCATGGAGCACCTCGACGGGATAGCGCTGGGCGCCCTCACCCGGTCCGGGGACGGACGGCTGCCGGTGCCGCTGACGGTGTCCGTGGGGGCGCAGCTGGCACGGGCGCTCACCGCCCTGCACCGGGCGGGTCTGGCGCACGGCGGCCTGGAGGCGTCCCGGGTGGTCCTCCTGCCGGACGGCACGGTCCGGCTCAGCCTCTTCGAACCGGGTCTGGCCTCGGGCCCGGGGACCCGCCCGGCGGACCTGCGCGCCCTGTGCGAGGTGCTGCTGCGGCTGACGTCGGGAACCTCGCGCCCGGCCGCCCCGGTCGACTCCCGCCGTCTGGACCGGCTGCCCACCGCCCTGCGGATCCACTACGCGCACGCCTTCGACCAGCTGCTGTCCCCCTCGCCGGCGGCCCAGGCCCGGGGCCTCGACCTGCTCGGGGACCCGGCGCTGCTCACCCGCGCGGGCGAGGCGTACGCGCCGCGCCGGTACCGGGCCCTGGGCCCGCTGCGGGTCGGCCTCCCGGACGGTCCGGCCGACCTGCCGCGGGACGTGCGCGCGCTGCTCGCGATGCTGCTCCTCAAGCACGGCCGCACGGTGACCCACGAGGAGCTGCGGTGGGGCCTGTGGGACCCGGGCAACGAGCCGCGCAACCCGCGGGGCGAGACGAGCCGGCTGGCGAAGCGGCTCGCGGAGATCCTGGGCCCGGGCGTCCTGGCCACGGCCGCCCACGGCTACGCCCTGCACACCAGCGCCGACGAGCTGGACCTGGTGCGCTGCGACGAGCTGGTGCGGCGCGCCGACGCGGCCCGGCTGGAGGGCGCGCTCGCCGAGGCGCACGGCCTGGTCTGCGGGGCGCTGTCGCTGTGGGGCGACGCCGACCCCCTGGCGGGCGTGCCCGGCCCCGCCGCCCGCACCGCCCGGACCCGCCTGCTGCGGCTGCGGCTCGCCCTGCACACCAAGCGCGCCGAGCTGGACCTGGTCCTCGGCGAGTACGACCGGGCCGCCGCCGAGCTGTCCGGCCTGCTGCGTACCCACCCGCACCGGGAGGACTTCCGCCGCCTCTACCTGATCGCCCTGCGCCGCCAGGGCCGGGTCGAGGAGGCGCTGGATGTCTACGAGGAGTACGAGCTGTCCGGCGGACGGAGCCCGGCCCTGACGGCGCTGGGCCGGGAGCTGCGCGAGGAGTACGCCGAACCGGTGGACGACGCGCCCCCGTGGAGCGAGTACGGGCAGCGCCGCCCCGCGGAGCCGGACGCCCCCGAGTCGATGGTGTCCGCGCCGGACGAGTTGCCGGAGGGCCCCTTCCCCACGGAGGACGGCCTCTGGACGCCCCTGCTGGACGACGACACCGAGCACGACACGGCACGGGCCCCGGCGGACGGGGACGAGAGGGAGGAACGGGCGAAGAGCCGGGAGGCGCTGCGCGGCGAGGGCCTGGAACCGGAGCCGGAGCCGGAGCCGGAGCCGGACGAGGATCCGGGGCCGGAGGAAGAGGAACCGGAGGAGGAGGAACCGGAGGAGCCGCCCTGGATCGACTTCGACACCGGTTTCCGCGCCTGTGCCCGGTACACCCTCGCCGACGGCCCGGTGGACCACGACGCCCGCGCGGCACTGCACGGCCTGGTCGTGGAGCTGCTGGCGGACAGCGGGACGGACACCGCCGCCTACGAACTGGTGGACGAACCCGGTGGCCCGCAGGTGCTGCTGGCGCCGCGGGCCGAGGCCGCCCCGCTCCTGAGGGCGACCGTCGAGGGTCTGCCCGGGCGGCTGGCCCGCCTGGCCGGCCTGCGGCTGCGGATCGAGTTCTGGCAGGTGGAGTTCGGGCTGGACGGGAGCGGGGAGCAGTCACTGGGCCGTGCCGACGCCGATTCGGTCGGCGCGGTCCTGGACGCCTCCTCCGCGCAGGCCGTCGTCGCGGTGTCCGACTCCCTGTACTACGACGAGGTGCGCGAGGAGGGGCAGGACGGGCCCGCCTTCCCGCCGGACCTCTTCCGCCCGCTGGCCGACGACACCGGCTGGTACCACCTGGTCGAGGGCGGCGGGCGCCCCGGTCCGGCGGCGGACCTCCGCTGACCCGGCCGGGCGCGGTCCTTGCGGGCCGCGCCGGGAACGCCCCTCGTTCAGCGGCCCCCCGCCCGGCCCCCTCCAGCGGGCGCCCGCCCGCGCGGCCGCGCACGATCGGTGCCTAAGAGGCCGGCCACCGGGCGGCCCCGCACGGTCCGCGCTCTCGGGAGGATTCGCCATGACCGCCAGTACTGCCAATACCGCCAGTCTGGAGGCGCTGCGCCGCTGCCACTTCGCCGTCGACCTGGGCGCGGCGCGGACCCGCGTGTACGTGAAGGGTGCCGGGCTCGTCGTCGACCAGCCGTCCGCCGCGGCGGTCAACACCCGCACGGGCGCGCTCATCGCGGTCGGCGAGTTCGCGGAGAAGATGACCGGCCGCACCCCCGGCTACATCCGTGTCGTGCGGCCCGTCTCCGGCGGCACGGTCGTCGACATCGAGATGGCCCAGCGCATGCTGCGCCATCTGCTCGGCGACCGGGTCCGCCGCGCCCTGCGCCGCAAGCCCCGGCTGCGGGCCGCCGTCTGCACCCCGCACGACGCGGATCCGCTGTCCCAGCGCGCGGCGATCGAGACACTGGTCGGGCTCGGCGCGCGCCGCGTGGAACTCGTCGACACGCTCATCGCGGCGGCGGTCGGCTGCGGACTGCCCGTGGAGCAGCCCGAGGCGACCATGATCATGGTGTGCGGCGCGCACGCCACGCAGGTCGCGGTGCTCTCCCTGGGCTCGATCGTGACCGCGGTGCGCATTCCGGTGGGCGGCGAGGCCGTGGACCACGCGATCGTGCAGCTGCTGCGCCACCAGCACGAGCTGGTGCTGCCCAGCCAGTCCGTGCGCCCGCTGCAGCTCGCCCTGTCCGGCAACGGGCTGACCCCGCAGGGACCGGCGTCCACCGAGATCCACGGCCGGGACGTGGCGACCGGGCTGGCCCGCAGTGTGCGGGTCGACACCGCCACGGTGCGCAACGCCATCCAGACCCCGCTGACGGCCGTGCTCGACGGCATCGGCAAGGTACTGCGGGACTGCCCGCCGGACCTGGTCGCGGACCTCGCCGACCGCGGGATCATGATGGTCGGCGGGAGCGCGCTGCTGCCGGGCTTCGACCAGATGCTGCGTCAGGCCACCGGCATGCCGGTGCACATCGCGGAGCGGCCCGACGTGTGCGCGGTCCAGGGTCTCGGCAGCATGCTGGAGGGCCGGGTGGAGCCGCTGGTCCTGCACCCGACGACCGCCGGCTCCGACCCGCACGCCGACTCCGACTGACCCGCCGCCGGGCGGCGACCGGGGAGCCCGGGAACCGGAGAACCGGAGAACCGGAAAACTGAGGAAGCCTGACGCATGACCGCGCAGCCCGCGCCCCGACTGGCCCGTCTCCTGGAGGCGCTCCTGGACGTCGGCACCGCCCTGGACCTGCGCGGCGTCCTGCAGCACATCGTGGACGGCGCCGCCGAGCTGACCGGCGCCGACCGCGCGGCCCTGGTCGTCGCGGACCCGGACCCGGGCGGCCTCGCCCGGATCCGCACCCCGGGGCCGGACCGTCCCGTACCGGAGACGGCGCCCCTGCTGCGGATGCCGGTCCACGTGCGGGACGAGGAGTTCGGCGAGCTGCGGCTGGCCGGGCGGCCCGGGGCGGGCCCGTTCACCGTCGAGGACGAACAGGTGCTGCGGGTCCTGGCCGTGCAGGCCGGTGTCTCGATCGGCAACGCCCGGCTGTACGAGACGGCCCGGCAGCGGGAGCGCTGGATCGAGGGCGCGGCCGCCGTCACCACCGCGCTGCTCACCGAGGAGGGCGCGGGCGACGCGCTGGCCACGGTGGCCGAACGGGCCCGGCTGCTCGCCGACGCCTCCGCGGGCGTCATCCTGCACCCGACCGCCGAGGGCGGCATGGCGATCGTGACCGCCTCCACGCCCGAGGACCCGGACGGCATGGTCGGCGCCACCATCGCGCCGGGCAGCCCGGTCCTGGAACAGCTCCTGGGCGGCGAGCCGGTGTTCATCGACGACTCGGCGACCGACCCGCGCATGACGACCCACGTACGGCACCGGTTCGGGCCGAGCATGATGCTGCCCCTGCAGGCGGGCGGGCGGCTCATCGGCACCCTCGCCCTGCCCCGACGCCGCGGCGGGCGCCCGTACACGGACCTGGAGCGGCTGCTCGCGACGCAGTTCGCCTCGCAGGCGGCGCTCGCCCTCGTCCTGGCCGACGCCCGGCGCGGCAGGGAGCGGCTGGCGGTCTACGAGGACCGCGACCGCATCGCCCGGGACCTGCACGACCTGGTCGTGCAGCGGCTGTTCGCCACCGGCATGATGCTGGAGTCCACCCAGCGCCGCCCGGGTGCCGACGACGTCCGTGACATCCTCGGCCGCGCGGTGGAGGAGCTGCGCTCCACGGTCCGTGAGGTCCGTACGGCGATCCTCACCCTCCAGCAGCCCCCGGCAGGCCCCCCGGCGGGCCTGCGCGGCCGGGTCCTGCGCGAGACCGCGTCCGCCGCCGCCCGGCTCGGCACCGCGCCGTCCACGCACTTCAGGGGCCCCGTCGACGCCCGGGTGCCCGACCGGGTCGCCGATCGCCTGCTGGCCGCCCTGCGCGACGCGCTGGCCGCCGCGTCGGCGCGCCCGGGCGTCTCCCGCGTCGAGGTCACCGTCGAGACGCCCGCACCCTCGCCGGAGGGCAGGGACGGGGTGCGCCTGCGGGTCGCCGACGACGGCGCGGACGCCGGGGGCGCGGGGCGGGGCACGACGGTCACCTGGTGGGCGCCGCTCTAGGTGCCGCCGGGCGGATGGTGCCGGTCTTGCGGACGGGGTACCCGGGCCGTGACCGCCCGGCAGGAGGAGGTACCACGATGAGCGAGCCGACCCCGTCCCAGGCCGAGGGCGAACGCGACGACGAGCCGGACACCCCCGACGTGCCGCACACCACTCCCTCGCAGGCGGAGGGCGAGCGGGACGACGAAAGCGAGAACGCGTCAGTTGTTCAGCCGCCCGGAACGGGCTGCTGAACAACTCGGGACACGCTGAAATCGGCATCGCAGGCCCTTCAGATCACTCAGCGGCCCCGCGCCGCGTGTCCCGGGGGAGGAAGACGTATGGCGGAAGGCGCCATGGCTGAGCGCCGTGCGGGGGCGCACCGGAGGGCCGCGGCCGGGCACCGGAAGCCGGCATGGTGACGCGTGCGCTGACGTACGACCCGGTGCTCGAGGGCCGCACGCTGCCGCGGGCCCTCCCGCCGGGCCCCTTGCGGACGCCGCCGCCGGGCAGGGCGTGGGTGCTGGTCCCGGACGCCGGGCCGATGCGCACGGTCCGTGCGGGAGAACCGGTGCCCGAGCTGCGGGCCGGCGTGTACCGGCGGATGTTCCTGGTCGACACGACCGAGCACCGGCTGGTCCTCGATCTGCGACTGGCCGGGCGGGGACCGTCCGCCCTCCACTGCCGGGTGGAGCTGATGTGCCGGGTGACCGATCCCGGCGCCGTGGTGGCACGGGGCATCCGTGACATGAGCGCCGCATGGCACGGCCCGCTGCGCGAACGGCTGCGGAACGTGTCGCGCGGATACGGCGCCGACCGGTCCCGGGCAGCGGTGCAGGACGCGTTGAACGCCGCCCTGCGGGACTTCACCGGGGACCCGGACGTCCGGCTGTACGGAGCCCGGGCCGAACTGCTCCCCCGCCGGGAACCGTCCGCCGGACCCGGCGGCAGCCGCGTGCGCGGAATACCGCACCGCCCGCCCGCGGCGCCGCCGGGACTCGGCGGATCCGGCGTACTGCCGGGCGAGGTGGTGGCACGCAAGGAGGAACCACTGCCACCGCCCAGGCCGTCCCGGCCCCCCGACGTTCCGCCGCCCCGGCCGCCCGACGTGCCGCCACCCCCGGTGTCCGCGCCGGAGCGTCGGGTGAGCAGGGTGCGGGGCGCGGGGACGACGGACGACGGGCGGCGCGACCGCCGGGGCGGTGGACGCACGTGATCATTCCGCCCAGGCCCGCCCTCCCGCCGGGCCGTCCTCGTTCCCCGTCCGGCCATCTGACCTGGTCGGCCGCCGAGGGCGGCTTCCAGGCCCTCGTCGTGTGGACGGAACGCCGCCCCGGCCACGGTGAGGACGCCGAACCGCTCGCGGCGTACCACCGGCCCACCGCGAACGGGTTGCTGGCCGTCTTCGACGGCTCCGGCGGCTCCGGAGCGGCCCCTGCCTGGCGCGGACCCGACGGCGCGACGTACACCAGTGCCTGGACCGGCGCCCGGGTCGCCCGGCTTGCCGCGGAGTGCTGGTTCCAGCGCGTCGCGGCCTTCGAGGAGCCGGACTCCCTGCCGCACCTGAAGCACTGCCTGCGGACCATGCTGCGCGCGGCTCCGACGGGAGCCCGGAGCAAGATCACCGGGTCCATGCGCCGCGTACTGCCCACGACCCTGGCCGCCGTCCGGTACCGGGCCGGTGACGAGGGAGTCCACTGGCAGGCCATCTGGGCCGGCGACTCCCGGTCGTACGCCCTGCTTCCGGGCAGCGGACTGCACGCGCTCACCCGGGACGACACGCGCGAGGCCGACGCCCTCGACCAGCTCCGGCAGGACCCGCCGATGACGAACGTGATCTGCGCGGACCGCGACTTCACCCTGTCCGCCCACCGCGGCGAGTTCCGCGAGCCGTGCGTCCTGCTGGCCGCCACCGACGGCTTCTTCGGCTACGTGCACACGCCCGCGCAGTTCGAGTGCGTACTGCTCGAAACGCTCGGGCGGGCCCGGGACGCGGGTGAGTGGGCCGACCTGCTGCGCCGGGCCATCCAGCCGGCCACGGGCGACGACGCGTCGCTCTCGCTCGCGGCCCTCGGCTTCGCGGACTTCGGGCAGCTGCGGCAGGCCTTCGCCGAGCGGCACGCGGACGTCGTCCGGAGCGGATACCCGCACGTCCCGCCGGGCGACGGCCCGGAGGCGGTGCGCGGCTGGCAGGACCGGACCTGGCGGACCTACCGACCCTCGTACGAGAAGTTCATGCCGGAGGTGCGTGAGTGAAGCCGGGTGATGTGATCGGCGGGTACCGGGTCGTCACCGAGCCGACCAATGCCGACGGCGGCAAATGCGTGTGGGCCTTCGCCGAGAAGAACGGCAAGGAGTACTTCCTCAAGCGCTTCCTGGAACCCAAGCGCCCTCGCGAGGGCTCCGCGGGCAGCGCCGCGAGCCGGCGCATCAGGCTGGAGACGTGCCGGGAATTCGAGGAACGGCACCGGAGCATCATGAAGCTGCTGCGTCCCGACGCCAGCGGCGCGGGCAACCTGGTGCTCGCCAACGACTTCTTCCACGCGGGCAGCACCTACTACAAGGTGACCGAACGCATAGACACCGCTGGCCTGGCGGATCCGCACTCGCTCGGCCCGAAGCAGAAGGCGGTCCTGCTGCGGACGCTGGCGGTCAGCCTGCGGCTGCTGCACGACATCGACGTGGTGCACGGCGACCTGAAGACGGCCAACGTCCTGGTCCAGAAGCGGAAGGCCGCCGCGTTCCACACGGCCAAGCTCATCGACTTCGACGACTCGTACCTCTCCGGCCGTCCTCCGGCCCGCGAGGACATCGCGGGTGACTCGCTGTTCGGCGCACCGGAGTGGCGGCGCTATGTGCGGGGCGACGAGTCCGTACAGGCCCGGGACCTGACGACGGCCGTGGACGTGTTCGCGCTGGGCCTGATGACACACCTCTACCTGACCGGCTCGCTGCCCGCGTACACCGGCCGCTACGGGTCCCCGGCGGACGCGGTGAACGCGGCGGAACCGCTGGTCGCCGACGAACGGCTCGGCACCCCGACGCAGGAGCTGATCGCGGCCATGACGGCGGCCGACCCGAAGCACCGGCCCACCGTCGCCGCGTTCCTGGAGGCGCTGACGGACACCGGGCTGTGCACGCTCCACAGCACACCGCAGCCACGCCCGGCCGCCCCCGGTCCGGGCGGGGAGCCCGCCGGTTCCGCGACGTCCGACGGACCGCGCAGGAGCCGGGTGCAGTTCAACCCGCCGGACCGCTCCGGACACCGGCCGCCGGCCGTGCCGGACGACGGACCGAAGAAGTCCAGGGTCAGGATCAACCTCGGCCGCCACCGGGACGACCTCCCCGGCAGCCGTTCCGCCCCATGACCGAAACCGAGGAGCAACGCGTGAGCGCGGAGATCGAGAAGTACCACGGCAACCTGCAGTACGCCGTCGACATCGTGATGTGCATCGACGCCACGGGCAGCATGTATCCCGTACTGGACATCGTGAAGAACAACTCGCTCCGGTTCCATCAGCGGCTGAACGAGGTGATGGCGAGGAAGAGCAAGGAGATCAGCCAGCTGCGGCTGCGGATCATCGCCTTCCGGGACTTCGGGGACGATCCCTCCGACGCCATCGAGCAGACGGAGTTCCTGCGCCTGCCCCAGCAGGTGGCGGAATTCGAGAACTTCGTGCGGAACCTCGAGGCGGGCGGCGGCGGGGACATCCCCGAGTCCGGTCTCGAGGCGCTGGCCCTGGCCATCAACTCCCCCTGGGAGACGGGGCTCGACCGGCGGCGCCACGTCATCGTCATGTTCACCGACGCTCCCGCCCACCCGCTCGGCACGGTGGGTGTCACCGCGCAGACGTATCCGCGGAACATCCCGCGCTCCATGGACGATCTCTTCGAGCAATGGGGATACGCCCGCAGCCAGACGGCGGTGATGGAACAGTCCGCGAAGCGACTCGTCCTCTTCGCTCCCGAGGAAGAGCCCTGGCAGGAGGCGATCGGGGAGGAGTGGGACCTCACGCTGCACTTCCCCTCCAGGGCCGGGGAGGGGCTGGAGGAGTTCGAGATGGACGAGATCATCGAGACGATCGCGAACAGCCTGTGAGTTTCCGGCTGCGGGGCGACGGCGTCCGGCTGGACTTCGACGGGCGGCGGTGGCTGGTCTTCTCCTGGAGCCGCCGGGACGGCGGCGCGGCCGGTGTCGGCGGCCGGCTGTACCTGGAGCCCGAGTGCTGTCTCTCGATCGCGGGCCGGCTGTCCGGGCACGACGGGAGCCTGCGGCTGGCCTTCCGGTTCCGGCCCGCCGGGGCGAGCGCCGGCGACCTGGTGGCGGAGGTCGTCGTGGGCGCCGACCAGGCGGAGCCCGCCTGGCAGTTCGCGCAGTGGTTCGCCCACACGTACCGCGTCGAGGACGTCTCCGCCTCCTGGTGGGACGACGCCGAGCCGTCCGCCGCCGAGCGGGAGGAGAGCCGGGACTGGGTCGGCTCGCCCGTCTCACCGGCGACGCGGGACCTGTTCCGCGCGGTCATGGCCCGCTTGCCCGTCGCGGACTCGTGAGTTCAGGGAGGCATGGTGACCGGGCCGACCTGGCAGTGCTCGGACTGCGACACGTACAACGACGCCGCGGTGCGGGTGTGCGACGTCTGTGACACGCCGCGCGCGGCGAAATCCGTACCGATGAAAACCGTACCGACGAAGGCGGTACCGAAGAAGGCCGCACCGAAGAGGCCTGTACCGAAGAAGGCCGCGGCCGCCAAGAAGTCCGCCGCCGCGAAGAAGGCGGCCGCCACGAGGAAACCGGCCGCCACCCGGAAGTCCGCCCCCGCCAAGCGGGCCCCCGTCACGGACCTGCCCGCCACGGGCGGCAGGAGGACGCCGCCCGGCATGCGCGTCGACGTGACCGGGACGGGCAGCCCGACCGTGCGGGGACTCGTGTGGGAGTGCCCGCTCTGCGCGCACCGTGTGGTCGGCGCCATGAGGTGCGACAGGTGCGGCACGCGTTGGTCGATCGCCGCCAAGTCCCTCCCGGAGGAGGCCCTTTTCGGCAGCTCCCCCCTCCCCGCACGGACACCCCCCAGGGAAGCGACCCGCGGGGAGATGGTGGCGGGGTGCGGCTGCCTGCTGTTCATCGCGGCCGCCATCATCACCCCGATCGTCCTGCTGATCCTCAACTGGTCGGCCGTGACCTCGTTCGTGACCGGGTCCGACTCCTCGAAGCCCTCCCCCGCGCCCTCGGCGAGCGGGCCCTGCCCGAAGCCGATGGCCGACATGCTGCCGGAGGGTTCCGGGGCGCGACTCGTCGCCGCCTACAGCCGGGACGATCTCGAGGAGCGGTACGCCTTCTGCCGGACCACGTCGGGAAAGGTCTTCTACTTCGCCAGGGCGAGGGACGGTGAACCGTACGGCGACCCCACGCAGGCCAGGGAGTCCGAGCAGGGCTACGTGGTGGACTTCCGGCCGCAGGGGACCAGTTACCACTTCCGTGACGGAGAGGTGACGGCCTACGACGAGGACGGCAAGGAGACCTGGCACGGCGAGCTCGTCCCCGAGGCGACCGTCGACTGAAGTGCGCCCGCACGACAACGACTTGACGGTGTCAAGAAAATCTCGCACTGCCAAAGACACTTACGGCGTGGATAGCGTCAGGGCCGGCGACGGGGCAGCGGCTCCGCCGCACCCCCACCACCAGCGCGGGCCAAGGGTTCACGCCGTGAGAACGCAAGGAGAGAGTGCGTGTTTGACCGTATAGCCGAACTGGCGATCCGCCGGTCCCGGCTGGTACTCGTCGTCGCAGCCGTGGCCGTGGTCCTCATGGGAGCCCTGGGCGCCGGCGCGTTCGGCAAGCTCCTGCCTGGTGGCTTCGACGATCCGTCCTCCCAGTCCAGCAGGGCCAGGACGGTCATCACCGACAAGTTCGGCGGGGAGTCGAACCTGGTCCTGCTGGTCCGTGCCCCCGAGGGCGGCGTCGACGCCGCGAGCGCCCGGCAGCAGGGCAAGGAGCTGACGGCCGGCCTCAAGGAGGAGAAGACGGTCGCGAACGTGATCTCGTACTGGGACACGGGCAACCCGGACCTCCGTTCCGAGGACGGCGAGCAGGCGATGGTGCTCGCCCACGTGAAGGGCGGTGACACCAAGGAGCGGGAGAACGCCAAGGAGATCATCGACGAGTACACCGGCGCCGGGGACGGCGGGCTCACCGTCGAGGCCGGCGGCAGCGCGGCCGTGGGTGACGACATGGGGACCTACTCCGGCGAGGACCTGGTCCTCGCCGAGTCGATCGCCCTGCCGCTGACCCTCCTGCTGCTCCTGTTCGTCTTCGGCAGTGTGGTCTCGGCCCTGCTGCCGCTGGCCATCGGGCTCATCGCGATCGTGGGTACGTTCGCGGAACTCTTCCTCCTCGGCAGCGTCGCCAGCATCTCCATCACGGCCACCAACCTGACCACCGCCCTCGGTCTCGGCCTCGGCATCGACTACGCGCTGCTGATGGTCAGCCGGTTCCGCGAACAGCTCGCGAAGGGCGCGAGCGTGGACGACGCCGTCCGGCACACCGTGCACACCGCGGGCCGTACGGTCGCCTTCTCCGCCGCCACGGTGGCGGTCGCGCTCGCGGCGCTCCTGGTGTTCCCGCAGTACTTCCTGCGTTCGTTCGGGTACGCCGGCGTCGGTGTGGTCGTCATCGCCGCCGTCAGCACCCTGTTCGTGATGCCGGCCCTGCTCCACGTCCTGGGGCACCGGGTCAACAAGGGGCAGTTGCCGTGGGCGGGGAAGACGGAGCGGCAGGACGCCTCCTCCCGGGTGCCCTTCTGGGGGCGGCTGGCCCGCACGGCCATGCGGCGTCCCGCGCTCACCGCGCTGCCGGTGCTCGCGGTGCTGCTGCTGGCGGCGAGTCCGCTGCTGGGCATCTCCATCGGTATCGCGGACGAGCGCTCGCTGCCCGAGGACGCGGCGAGCCGCCAGGTCTCGGCCCAACTGGCGGAGAACTTCAACGGCAGTGACGCGGCGGCCGTCCACGTGGTCATGGACGAGTCCGTGGACGCGGCACCGCTGGGCTCGTACGCGGGCAGGCTCTCGCGACTCGACGGTGTCGTCCGCGTCGAGGCGTCCACCGGGACCTACACCGGCGGGCGGGCCGCGGCGCCCGGTCCGCGCAACGCCGCGCTCGGCCGCCCCGAGGCACAGCGGATCAACGTGGTGAGCGACCTGGCCCCGATGTCGGACGCGGCCCAGGACCTGGTCAAGGACGTCCGGGCGGTCACGGCACCCGAGGGGACCGACCCCTTGGTGGGCGGCAGGGACGCCGCGCTGGTCGACTCCAAGGAATCCATCACCGGCCTGATTCCGCTCGCCGGGGGCCTGATCGCGGTCACCACCTTCATCCTGCTGTTCCTGTTCACCGGCAGCGTGGTGCAGCCGCTGCGGGCGCTGGTGCTCAACATCGTCAGCCTGGGAGCGGCCCTGGGCGTCATGACGTGGATGTTCCAGGACGGCCACTTCTCCGACCTGTTCGGCTTCACGCCGCAGCCGATGGAGGTGTCGATGACGTTGCTGATGTTCTGCATCGCCTTCGGCCTCTCGATGGACTACGAGGTGTTCGTCACCAGCCGGATCAAGGAGCTGCACGACCAGGGCGCCGGCAACGAGACCGCGGTCGTCGACGGCCTCGGGCACACCGGACGGATCGTCAGCGCGGCGGCCTGCCTGCTGGCGGTGAGCTTCTTCGCCTTCGGGACGGCCGGGATCAGCTACATGCAGATGTTCGGTCTGGGCAGCGGACTGGCCATCCTCATCGACGCCGTCGCCGTCCGCGGGGTGCTCGTGCCCGCCGCGATGCGCCTGCTCGGCGGTTCGGCCTGGTACGCCCCGCCGTTCCTGCGCAAGGTGCACGACCGCTTCGGCCTCAGTGAGGGCGGCCACGAGCCGGCGCCCGTGGCGGAGCGGACGTACGAGAAGGACCCGACGGGAGTCTGACCCCGCGGTAAGGCCCACCCCCCGGACACCGTGCCCGTCTCCGTACCCCCACGGAGGCGGGCACGGCCGCGTCGTCCTGGCTCAGTAGTCGCGCCACTCGTCCTGAACGTATTCGAGCACCGCGGGATCCATCAGGGTGCTCGGCCGTACGTCGGTGCGGCGGCGGTCGACCGGGAACACGGTGGCCGCCTTCAGCACCGCCTCGTCCAGGTAGCGCAGCTTCGGCGTGTCCGGGGCGAGCCGCAGCGGCGGGGCCTCGGTGCCGGGGCGGGCGAGCACGAAGCCCCAGTTGCCGAAGCTCGGCACGTCGATCTGGAACTCCGTCGTCGCGTACCCGGCCGTCTCGATGGTCTTGGCGATGGACCAGTAGGTCTTGGGGGCGAAGAACGGCGATCCGCTCTGCACCATGACCTGGCCGTTCGGCGCCAGCACCCGGCGGAGCAGATCGTAGAACTCCACCGAGTACAGCTTCGCCAGCGACGCCGAGTCCGGGTCGGGGAAGTCGATGATCACCGCGTCGTACTGCTGCCGTGCCTCGCGCAGCCAGGTGAACGCGTCCGCGTTGACGACCTCGGCCCGCGGATCGTCCAGCGAACCGTGGTTGAGCTTGCGCAGCGGCTCGAAGGTGCGCGCCAACCGGGTCATCGCCGGGTCCAGTTCGACCAGGGTGGCGTGCCGGACGCCCTCGTGGCGCAGCACCTCGCGCAGCGCGAGCCCGTCACCGCCGCCCATGACCAGCACGTTGGAGTGGGGGCCGGACAGCGCGGGGTGGACCAGCGACTCGTGGTAGCGGTACTCGTCGACCGAGCTGAACTGGAGGTCGCCGTTGAGGAAGAGCCGTATGTCGGGCTCGCCGGTGAAGGCGGTGGAGCGGGTGACCACGATGTCCTGGTACTGCGTGGTCTCGGAGTGGATGATCGGGTCCGCGTACATGTGCTGGCGCGCCGTCACCTCCAGGTCGTCCGCCAGCACATACGTCGTACCGAGCGCGGCGAGCACCAGGGTGACGCCGGCCAGCAGCCCGGCCTTGGCCAGCCGGCCGGTCTGGCGGCGGAAGAGGAACACCACGACGATGACCCCGGCGACCGCGTTGACCACGCCGACCACCAGCGCGCCCTTCAACTGGCCGAAGGTGGGCAGCAGGAACAGCGGGAAGCACAGGCCGCCGACGAGGGCGCCGATGTAGTCGACGGCGAACATGTCGGCGACGGCGCTGCTCGCCTCCTGGGTGCGGATGCGCTGGAGCAGCGTCATCAGCAGCGGGATCTCGGCGCCGATGAGCAGGCCCACCACCAGGGACACCACGATCATCGCGGGCATGTAGAGCTGGAGCCAGGCGAAGGCCGCGTACAGCATCAGCACGGACAGGCCGCCGACCAGCGCGAGCACTCCCTCCACCACCGCGAAGGCGACGACGGGACGGTGGCGCAGCGGTTTGGCGGCCAGCGAGCCCACGCCCATGGCGAAGACCATCACGGAGATGACCACGGAGGTCTGCAGCACCGAGTTGCCGATGAGGTAGCTGCCCAGCGCGGTCAGGGCCAGTTCGTACACGAGGCCGCAGGCGGCGCAGAGGAAGACGGCGAGCAGCAGCAGGAACCGCGCCCCCCGGGTGTGGTGATCGGCCGGGGGGCTCGGGGGCGCCGCGACGGCACGGTCGTCCAGGGCGGAACTCATGGGGGGCGGCCTCGCGGTGGTCCTGGGAAGTGGTGGTCCTGGGAGGTGATGGTCCTGGGTGGTGGTGGTCCTAGGAGAGGGCCGCGCCGACCATGGCGGCGGTGCCCAGGTACATGCCGGCCTGGACCCAGGCGGCGGGGTGCGGACGGCGGTCGTCGCCGTCGTCGAGGGCCACCGCGCCCATCTGGCCCGGCGTCAGCATGCCGATGACGATGCCGACCAGCGTCATCACCAGCACCCCGGCCAGGCCGTAGAGGAGCGTGCTGAACAGGCCGTACCCGAGGCCCTCTTCGGACTCGCTGGCCCGGATGGCCGACATGATGACCAGCCCGACCGCGACGGACTGGCTGCCGAGGAGCACGGCCGCGCCGCGGTTGCGGTCGCGCCACACCACGTGGAAGAGCTTGCCGGGCGTGACGAGGTCGAGGGCGACGAAGCCGACGGCCATCACGGCGAGGCCCACGACCCCGTAGAGCAGGGCCTGCCCGGCCGACTCGAAGATCTCGGTCACTGCGTTGCCTTTCTGGAGGGCGTCGTCAGGTGCGGGGAGGGGAGCCGGGCGTCACTTGCCGGAGCCGGGGCCGCCGCCGCGGAAGCTGCTCGGGTTGGGCCAGTAGGTGAGGTGCTGGTGATGCCGGCGGTAGCCGTTGCGGTAGTCCTCGATCTCGATCGTGCTGCCGTTGCGGTACGGCGAGACGGTCACCATGTCGTCGCCGTAGCGCAGGAACTCCTTGCCGCCGCCGGACGCCCGGTCGAGGGCGTCGCGGTGGCCGTCGATCGCGTCGGCGACCTTGGCCGGCGAGCTGTTCCTGTCGAGCCACCCGCTCCCGCCGGTGGAGTACGTCTTGCCGATCCAGCTGCGCGGGACGCCGTCCTCCCCGTCGCTGGAGCAGGCGGAGAGCAGGACCGTGACCAGCACGGCCGCCACCGCCCCGGGAAGGAGTCGGGCGCTGTTCATCGAGCCTCCAGCCGGCTGTGCGTCGATACGATGTGCCCGTCCTGCGGGTAGCTGTGCCAGGTGCGCCAGGCCAGCCCCGGGCGGTCTGACCCGCCGGACCCCTCGCCGCACGCCTCGACGACCACCGCCGTCACCGCTTCCGGAGACCCCGGGAAGACCCCGCTCAGACTGTGCTCCGCCGCGTCGGCGCGGCTCAGGGCGTCCGCGACCCGGGCGCTGAACTCCCCGGGGTCCAGGCGTGCCGTGACGGCGCTGAAGTCGTACGTCCACCCGGCCAAGGTCCGGGTGAGCGTCGTCGGCAGTCCCCTGACCGCCTCGGGCAGGCACGCCACGGTCTCCCGCACCGGGCCCGCGAAGACCTGGTGGGACGCGCCGAGCAGCCTCAGTCGCACGGGGAGCCCTCCCACGGACACCTCACGCTCGGCGAGCGCCGGCAGTTCGGCCAGGTCCAGGGAGAAGCAGAGCTGATCCGCAGCCGTATCCAGGAAGGCAGCTTGCAGAGATACGGCGTGCATGCGGCGGCCCCCCGGTCCGATAGTGCTACGAGCGGCGCCGAGTATGGCACATGCGTCAGCGGTGGCCGAAAGGTGGCCCTCGATCAGTCCCGGGTTCAGGCTCCGCCGCAGGTGAGAACGTTCCTGCGGCAAGGCGCACGAGTGGGGCGGGTGGGACTCGAACCCACGGCCGACGGATTATGAGTCCGCTGCTCTAACCGGCTGAGCTACCGCCCCATAGCGGCGTGTCGCGTACATGTGTGCGCGCCGTCTGCCGCAGCATAGCCGCTCATACGATCTCCTGCCTCGGATGGTCGGCTTCCACGGCTGCCTTCATGACCTTGAGGACTCCGCAGCGTGCCGCGTGGTTCCCGGGTCTTGAGGGCAGTCTCGAGGGCACATGAAAAAGGACCCCGGAGGGTCCTCGTTCACGGCGCTCCCCCGACTGGACTCGAACCAGTAACCTGCCGGTTAACAGCCGGCTGCTCTGCCAATTGAGCTACGGAGGACCGAGCTCCCCGGACTGGACTCGAACCAGTAACCTGCCGGTTAACAGCCGGCTGCTCTGCCAATTGAGCTACCGAGGAATGTCGGTGTCGCATCGAACGCGTCTGCCTGGGTATTCGCCAGGGGGCGCGCGCTCGCTGCGACACATACATTAGCGCAAGCAGGGGGGTGCTCCGCCAATCGGTACTCGCCAGCACCCCCGGAGCCAGTGAAGGGAAGGGTGGCCGCCATGCGTTACCGGCTCACGTTCGTCGTCGGACTAGCGGTGGGGTACGTGCTCGGCACGAAGGCCGGGCGGGAGCGTTACGAGCAGTTGCGGAAGTCCGCGCAGCAGGTCGCGCAGAACCCGGCCGTGCGCAACACCGCGGAGTCCGCCGCCCAGCAGGGCAGGCACTTCGCCGACAAGGCGTACCACGTGGTGAGCGACAAGGTCGGTGACCGGATGCCCGACTCGGTGGCCCACCGGGTCCGCTCGCTGCGGGAACGCGGCAGCAACGGCAGCGGTCCCGACGACTGGGGCACCAGCAACACCTGAGGTCCCGGTACGGGGACCTCGGCCGGTGCGGCAGAATTTCGGGTATGGGGATAGTCGCCGGGTTGGACAGTTCGCCCGATTTCACTCGTATCGTCGTCTGCGATTCGGACACGGGTGCCGTGCTGCGCCAGGGCTACGCGCCGCACCCGCTGGAGAGCCCCGAGGGCGGGGGCCGGCCCGCGGACGTCGATCCGCAGGCCTGGCTGCTGTCCCTCGGGGAGGCGGCCGGCGGCGGGCTCCTGGAGGGCGTGCAGGCCATCGGCGTGTCGGCGCAGGCCAACTCGGTCGTGCCGCTGGACGCGCAGGGCAACACCGTGCGCCCGGCCCTGGTCGGCGGCGACAAGCGCTCCCAGGTCGCGGCGGCCGACCTGATCGACGCGCTCGGCGGGCGTGAGGCGTGGGCGCAGGCGGTGGGCTCGGTGCCGCAGACCGGGCAGCCGGTGACGAAGCTGCGCTGGCTGGCGCGGAGCGAGCCGGAGGCCGCCGCGCGCACCGCCGTACTGCTCCAGGCCCACGACTGGCTGGTGTGGCAGCTGCTCGGGCGGCCGGTCCGGCGGACCACCGACCGGGGCGGGGCGTCGGGCACCGGGTACTGGTCGGCGGCGACCGGCGGCTACCGGCCCGATCTGGTCGAGCTGGCGCTCGGGCACCAGGCGATCCTGCCGGAGGTGATCGGCCCGGCCGACGCGGCCGGTACGACGCCGGAGGGGCTGCTGATCTCCGCCGGGACCGGTGAGACCCAGGCGGCCGCCTTCGGGCTCGGGATCGGCCTCGGTGACGCCGTGGTGTCGCTGGGCGCCTCCGGGTCCGTGATGGCCGTGCACACCGAGCCGCTCGTCGACCAGTCCGGGATGATCACCGCCCTGGCCGACGCCACCGGCATGCACCTGCCGGTCGTCACCACCCTGAACGCCGTACGGGCGCTGCGCGGCACCGCCGAACTGCTCGGCATGCCGGACCTGGAGAGCCTGTCCGAGCTGGCGATGAAGTCGACGCCCGGCGCGCACGGGCTGGTGCTGCTCCCCTATCTGGAGGGCGAGCGGACGCCGAACCTGCCGCACACCGCCGGCACGCTGGCCGGCCTGCGGCGCGAGTCGATGCGGCCGGAGCACCTGGCGCGGGCCGCGTTCGAGGGCATGCTGTGCGGGCTCGCCGACGCCCTGGACGTACTGCGCGGCCGGGGCGTGGACGTACGGCGGGTGTTCCTGCTGGGGGCGGCGGCCGAGCTGCCGGCCGTGCAGGCGGCGGCGCCCGCGCTGTTCGGGACGCAGGTCGTCGTGCCGCAGCCGGCGGACTACGCGGCGATCGGCTCGGCCCGGCAGGCGGCCTGGGCGCTGGGCGTCTCCCAGGGCACGCTTGACCCGCGCACTCCCCCGGTCTGGCAGGGCGCGGTGGCGCAGGTGCTTGAGCCGGGCGCGGAGCTGGCGGTGGGGCAGGCGGTGCGCCAGCAGTACGTGTCGGTGCGCGAGCAGACGCACCCCGGCGCGCTCTGACGCACCCGGGCGCGCTCTGACGCCGGGGCTTACCGCTCGTAGGCCGGAATTTGCCGCGCTCTTGGGTTAATCGGTTGAGGTAACGCGGGTGGAGTGTCCGACGATAGGGGCCAGGGGCAACCAACCGCGGCCCCTGTCGCCGACTCCGAGAGACTCAGTGTGCTCATACGACTACTGCGGACCTATCTCAGGCCCTACAAGAAACCCATCGCCCTGCTGGTGGCGCTGCAGTTCCTGCAGACCTGTGCCTCCCTCTACCTGCCCACCCTGAACGCGGACATCATCGACGACGGTGTCGTGAAGGGTGACTCGGGCTACATCCTGAGCTACGGCGCCCTGATGATCGGCATCTCGCTGGCCCAGGTGGTCTGCAACATCGGTGCCGTCTTCTACGGGGCGCGCACCGCGGCCGCCCTCGGCCGGGACGTGCGCGGTGCCGTCTTCGACCGGGTGCAGTCCTTCTCGGCGCGCGAGGTGGGCCACTTCGGCGCGCCCTCGCTGATCACCCGGACCACCAACGACGTGCAGCAGGTCCAGATGCTGGCCCTGATGACGTTCACGCTGATGGTGTCGGCGCCGATCATGTGCGTGGGCGGCATCGTGATGGCGCTCGGTCTGGACGTGCCGCTGTCCGGGGTGCTGCTCGGGGTCGTGCCGGTGCTGGCGATCTGCGTCACGCTGATCGTGCGCAGGCTGCGCCCGCTGTTCCGGAAGATGCAGGTGCGCCTGGACACGGTGAACCGGGTGCTGCGCGAGCAGATCACCGGCAACCGCGTCATCCGCGCCTTCGTGCGCGACGAGTACGAGCAGCAGCGCTTCCGGAAGGCCAACACCGAGCTGACCGAGGTGGCCCTCGGCGCCGGCAACCTGCTGGCGCTGATGTTCCCGGTGGTCATGACCGTGGTGAACCTGTCGTCGATCGCGGTGGTCTGGTTCGGCGCCCACCGCATCGACAGCGGCGGCATGCAGATCGGCGACCTGACGGCGTTCCTCGCCTACCTGATGCAGATCGTCATGTCCGTGATGATGGCCACCTTCATGTTCATGATGGTGCCGCGCGCGGAGGTCTGCGCCGAGCGCATCCAGGAGGTCCTGGAGACCGAGAGCAGCGTGGTGCCGCCGGTGGCGCCGGTCACCGAGCTGCGCCGGCACGGGCACCTGGAGATCCGGGAGGCGGGCTTCCGCTACCCGGGTGCCGAGGAACCGGTGCTCAGGAACATCGGCCTGGTGGCCAAGCCGGGCGAGACGACCGCCGTCATCGGCTCGACCGGCAGCGGCAAGTCGACGCTGCTGGGCCTGGTCCCCCGCCTCTTCGACGCGACCGACGGGGAGGTCCTGGTCGACGGGGTGGACGTGCGCACCGTCGACCCGAAGACGCTGGCCAAGGTGGTGAGCCTGGTGCCGCAGAAGCCGTACCTCTTCGCCGGCACCGTCGCGACCAATCTGCGCTACGGCAATCCGGACGCGACGGACGAGGAGCTGTGGCACGCGCTGGCGGTGGCGCAGGCCAAGGAGTTCGTCTCCGAGCTGGAGGGCGGGCTCGACGCGCCGATCGCGCAGGGCGGCACCAACGTGTCGGGCGGTCAGCGCCAGCGCCTCGCGATCGCGCGGACGCTGGTCCAGCGCCCCGAGATCTACCTCTTCGACGACTCCTTCTCCGCCCTCGACTACGCCACCGACGCGGCGCTGCGGGCCCAGCTGGCCCAGGAGACCGCCGAGGCGACCGTGGTGATCGTGGCGCAGCGGGTGGCGACCATCCGGGACGCGGACCGGATCGTCGTGCTGGACGAGGGGCGGGTGGTCGGCGTGGGCCGGCACCACGAACTGATGGCGGACAACGAGACCTACCGGGAGATCGTGCTCTCCCAGCTGACGGAAGCGGAGGCTGCCTGATGGCCGGGCCTGCGGGTCGCATGATGGCCGGGGGCGGCAGCCCCGACCAGCGGTCGATGGACTTCAAGGGGTCGAGCAAACGGCTCGTCTCCCAGTTCCGGCCGGAACGGGCGACGCTGTTCACGCTGCTGGCGTGCGTGGTCGTCAGCGTCGGCCTCAACGTGGTCGGGCCGAAGATCCTCGGCCGGGCCACCGACCTGGTCTTCGCGGGCATCGTCGGGCGGGACATGCCGTCCGGGGCCACGAAGGAGCAGGTCCTGGACAACATGCGCGAGCACGGGGACGGCAACGTCGCCGACATGCTGCGCAGCACGGACTTCACCCCGGGGCAGGGCATCGACTTCGGCGCGGTCGGTGAGGTGCTGCTGCTCGCGCTGGCGACGTTCGCGGTGGCCGGTCTGCTGATGGCGGTGGCCACCCGCCTGGTGAACCGGGCGGTGAACCGGACGATGTTCCGGCTGCGCGAGGACGTGCAGACGAAGCTGTCCCGGCTGCCGCTGTCCTACTTCGACAAGCGTCAGCGCGGCGAGGTGCTCAGCCGCGCCACCAACGACATCGACAACATCGGGCAGACGCTCCAGCAGTCGATGGGCCAGCTGATCAACTCGCTGCTCACCATCATCGGCGTGCTCGCGATGATGTTCTACGTCTCCTGGATCCTGGCGCTGGTCGCCCTGGTGACCGTGCCGCTGTCCTTCGTGGTGGCCACGCGGGTGGGCAAGCGGTCCCAGCCGCAGTTCGTGCAGCAGTGGCGCTCGACGGGGCAGCTGAACGCGCACATCGAGGAGATGTACACCGGGCACGCGCTGGTGAAGGTGTTCGGGCGCCAGGAGGAGTCGGCGAAGCAGTTCGCCGAGCAGAACGACGCGCTGTACGAGGCCGGGTTCAAGGCGCAGTTCAACAGCGGGATCATGCAGCCGCTGATGATGTGCGTGTCCAACCTGAACTACGTGCTGGTCGCGGTGGTCGGCGGGCTGCGGGTGGCCTCCGGCCAGCTGTCCATCGGCGACGTGCAGGCCTTCATCCAGTACTCCCGGCAGTTCTCGATGCCGCTGACCCAGGTCGCGTCGATGGCGAACCTGGTGCAGTCGGGCGTGGCGTCGGCGGAGCGCGTGTTCGAACTCCTCGACGCCGAGGAGCAGTCGGCCGACCCGATCCCGGGCGCCCGGCCCGAGGACCTGCGCGGGCGGGTGGAACTGGACCACGTGTCCTTCCGCTACGACCCCGAGAAGCCGCTGATCGAGGACCTGTCGCTGAAGGTGGAGCCCGGCCACACGGTCGCCATCGTCGGCCCGACGGGGGCCGGCAAGACGACCCTGGTCAACCTGCTGATGCGGTTCTACGAGGTCTCCGGCGGGCGGATCACCCTGGACGGCGTCGACATAGCGAAGATGTCCCGGGACGAGCTGCGGGCCGGCATCGGCATGGTGCTCCAGGACACCTGGCTGTTCGGCGGCACCATCGCGGAGAACATCGCGTACGGGGCCTCGCGGGAGGTCACCCGCGGGGAGATCGAGGAGGCCGCGCGGGCCGCGCACGCCGACCGGTTCGTACGGACGCTGCCGGACGGCTACGACACGGTGATCGACGACGAGGGCACGGGGGTGAGCGCGGGTGAGAAGCAGCTGATCACCATCGCGCGGGCGTTCCTGTCCGACCCGGTGATCCTGGTGCTCGACGAGGCGACGTCGTCCGTGGACACGCGGACGGAGGTGCTGATCCAGAAGGCGATGGCGAAGCTGGCGCACGGGCGGACGTCGTTCGTGATCGCGCACCGGCTGTCGACGATCCGGGACGCGGACACGATTCTGGTGATGGAGGAGGGGTCGATCGTGGAGCAGGGGGCGCACGCGGAGCTGCTGGCCGCGGATGGGGCGTACGCGCGGCTGTACAAGGCGCAGTTCGCGGAGGCTGTGGCTGAGGTGGGTTAGGCCGTTGCCCGGCGTCGGGGTGCCGCTGCGCCCACCCGTGCCGCCCCAGCGGCACGACTGCCCGCAGCTGCCGCGGGTCAGTCCAAATAGCCCCTCAGTTGGTCCGCGTATGCGTGGTCGCGGAGTTTGTTGAGGGTTTTGGACTCGATCTGGCGGATGCGTTCGCGGGTGACGCCGAAGAGGCGGCCTATCTCCTCCAGGGTGCGGGGGCGGCCGTCGACCAGGCCGTAGCGGAGCTGGACGACCTTGCGTTCGCGTTCGCCGAGAGTGGAGAGCACCGCATCCAGGTGCTGGCGCAGGAGCAGGAAGGCGGCCGACTCGACGGGGCTGGCGGCGTCGCCGTCCTCGATGAGGTCGCCGAGGGCGACGTCGTCCTCCTCGCCGACCGGGGCGTGCAACGACACCGGCTCCTGCGCCAGGCGCAGCACCTCGCCGACCCGCTCGGGCGCCAGGTCCAGGTGGGCGGCGACGTCCTGCGGGGTCGGCTCGTAGCCGCGTTCCTGGAGCATCCGGCGCTGGACGCGGACGACCCGGTTGATCAGCTCCACGACGTGGACGGGGACGCGGATGGTGCGGGCCTGGTCGGCCAGGGCGCGGGACATGGCCTGGCGGATCCACCAGGTGGCGTAGGTGGAGAACTTGTAGCCGCGGGCGTAGTCGAACTTCTCGACGGCCCGGATCAGGCCGAGGTTGCCCTCCTGGACCAGGTCCAGCATGGTCAGCCCGCGCCCCACGTACCGCTTGGCCACCGACACCACGAGCCGCAGGTTGGCCTCGATCAGGCGGCGCTTGGCGAGGCGGCCCATGACGACGAGCCGGTCGAGGTCGAGGGCGAGGCGGTCGTCCGGACCGGGGGTGCGCCGCAGCTTCTCCTCGGCGAACAGCCCGGCCTCCACCCGCCGGGCGAGGTCGACCTCCTCGGCCGCGGACAGCAGCGGGATCCGGCCGATCTCGCGCAGGTACTGGCGGAACAGGTCGGAGGAGGGGCCGCCGGACTCGGTACGGGTGGGCGGCGGCGGTTCCCGGTGCTCGGGCTGGTCCGCGGGGGCGCCGGGGTGGGGCAGGGCCGCTCCGGCACCGGGCTGCGCGGGCATCGCGAGGAGCACACCGCGCTCCACGTCCGGCTCCGCGCCGACGGCACCGGTGTCGGTCTGGGTGAGGGTCTGGGTCTGCACGGGGGCGACCTCCAGGATGGACGCGGCCGACGGGGGCCGGCGGCGGTACGTCGGGGGGCGGAGCCGGCTCGCTCGCCGCTGTCCGCCTCGCACGCGTGCACTCAGGTACCGCCCCCAGTGTGGGGTACGACACATCGCCGCCACGAGGGGCGTGCGGTGACTTTTTGCGTCCGGGGCGTGACCGCACGGTTACCCACGGGTGTTACTGGGAGCCTAGAGCGCGGCGGCGCCGTGTTCGCGCAGGTTCTGGTCGTACTGCTGGAGGATCCACAGCTCGTTCTGGACGGCGGCCAGTTCGGCGGGGTCGCCGTGGCCGGAGAGGCGGGTGAGGCGGCCGGTGATGTCGCGGATGCGGCGCTCGACGGCCCGGCGGCGGACCGTGACCAGCTGGGCGCCCGCGTAGACCTCGTCGACGCCCTTCACGCCGCGGTGCAGCATGATCGCCTCGACCGCGAGTTCGGTGACCATGGCGCGGACCGCGTCGTCGGGGGCGGCCTCGCGGACCCGGACCAGGTAGTCCTGCGGGTCCTGGACGCCGGGCTCGGCGCCGCCCGCTTCCATGATCGCCTCGCGTACGGCGGCGTAGGGCGGGGCGGTGAACTCGTCGGCGCCGTACGCGTCGAAGGCCGGGGAGACCAGCTCGGGGCGCTGGAGGGCGAGCTTGAGCAGCTCGCGTTCGGTGGCGAAGACCGGGTTGCGTAGGTTGAGGGCCGGGCCCCGGGGGGTGGCCGTCATGGGTCCGGCCTGCTGCTGCGAGGCGCCGCCGCGCTGCCGCTGGTCGGGGGCGGGGCCCTTGCCGCCGCGGTCGCGGGCCCAGCGGGCCAGCTGGGCGATCCGCTTGACCACGAACTGGGTGTCGAGGATGCCGAGCATGCCGGCGAGCTGCACGGCGACCTCGTGCTGGGCCCCGCTGTTCTTGATCCGGGCGACGACCGGCGCGGCCTCGTCCAGGGCGGCGGCGCGACCGGCGGGGGTGTCCAGGTCGTAGCGGGCGACGATCTGGCGCAGCGCGAACTCGAAGAGCGGGGTGCGCGGCTCGACCAGGTCGGCGACCGCGTCGTCGCCCTTGGCCAGGCGCAGGTCGCAGGGGTCCATGCCGTCGGGGGCGATGGCGATGTAGGTCTCGGCGGCGAACTTCTGGTCGTCCTCGAAGGCGCGCAGGGCCGCCTTCTGGCCGGCCGCGTCACCGTCGAAGGTGAAGATCACGCGGGCCGAGCCGTTGTCCATGAGGAGCCGGCGCAGGATCTTGATGTGGTCGCCGCCGAAGGCGGTGCCGCAGGTGGCGATGGCGGTGGTGACCCCGGCGAGGTGGCAGGCCATGACGTCCGTGTAGCCCTCGACGACGACGGCGCGGGACGCCTTCGCGATGTCCTTCTTGGCGAGGTCGATGCCGTAGAGAACCTGGGACTTCTTGTAGATGGCGGTGTCGGGGGTGTTCAGGTACTTCGGGCCGTTGTCCGCCTCGTAGAGCTTGCGGGCGCCGAAGCCGACGACGTCGCCGCCGATGTCGCGGATGGGCCACATCAGCCGGCCGCGGAAGCGGTCGATGGGGCCGCGGCGGCCCTCCTGGGACAGGCCGGAGAGCAGCAGCTCCTTGTCGCTGAAGCCCTTGCCGCGCAGGAAGCGGGTGAGGTGGTCCCAGCCCTGGGGGCTGTAGCCGACGCCGAAGTGCTCGGCGGCGGCCTGGTCGAAGCCGCGGTCGGCGAGGAAGGCGCGGCCGGTGTCCGCCTCGGGGCCGGTCGCGAGCTGTTCCGCGTACCACTGCGCGGCGATCTTGTGGGCCTCGACCAGGCGGATGCGCTCACCGCGCTGGTGGGAAGGGTTGTACCCACCCTCCTCGTACCGCAGGGTGATGCCGGCCTGGCCGGCCAGGCGCTCGACCGCCTCCGAGAAGGTGAGGTGGTCGATCTTCATCACGAACGTGATGGTGTCGCCGCCCTCCTGGCAGCCGAAGCAGTGGAAGAACCCCTTGCTCGGACTGACCTGGAAGGACGGCGACTTCTCGTCGTGGAAGGGGCACAGCCCCTTCAGATTGCCGCCCCCGGCGCCTCGCAGCTGGAGGTACTCCGAGACGACGGCGTCGATCGGGACCGCGTCCCGTACCGCCTTCACGTCCTCGTCGTTGATCCGTCCTGCCACGCGTGAAGTGTACGGGGCGGGACCGACATGCCCGGGTCCGGCGGTCGGGCTCCGCCTGGAGGTGCGGCCCGCCCGCCGCGCAGCGGCTGTCCGCCGCGGCGCTCCCGGGTTCGGCCGGGGGTCCGGGGGTTGCCCCCGGGAATCGGGGTCGGGGGCGGACTGACAGCTACGCGACGAGGCTTTCGAGGGATACGTGCGGGTTCGCCAGGACCTCCGTGTCCACCTGCGCCTTCGAGCGGATCAGCTGCTGGATCGGCTCCGTGACGTCCCACACGTTGACGTTCATCCCGGCCAGCACCCGGCCCTCCTTCACCCAGAAGGCGATGAACTCGCGCTTCGCCGCGTCCCCGCGGATCACCACCTGGTCGTACGACCCGGCCGGCGCCCAGCCGGAGTACTCCATGCCCAGGTCGTACTGGTCGGTGAAGAAGTAGGGCACGCGGTCGTGGGCGAGGCCCTTGCCGAGCATCGCGCGGGCGGCGGCCGGACCGCCGTTCAGGGCGTTGGCCCAGTGCTCCACGCGCAGGCTGGTGTCGAAGAGGGCGTGGTGGAAGGAGGCGACGTCACCGGCGGCGTAGACGTCCGGGTCGGAGGTGCGCAGGTGGTCGTCGACGACGATGCCGCCGCCGTGCGCGCGGTCGGCGATCTCCAGCCCGGCCGCCTGGGCGAGCGCGGTGCGCGGGGCGGCGCCGATCGCGGCGAGCACGTCGTGCGCGGGGTGCTCCTCGCCGTCGTCGGTGCGGGCGGCCAGCACCACACCGTCCTGGCCGACGATCTCGGTCAGCCGCACGCCGAAGCGGAAGCGGACGCCGCGCGACTCGTGCAGCTCGGCGAAGACGGCGCCCAGCTCGGGACCGAGGACGCCGTGCAGCGGGGTCGGGGCGGGCTCGATGACGGTGACCTCCGCACCGTACTCGCGGGCCGCGGCCGCGACCTCCAGGCCGATCCAGCCCGCACCGGCGATCACCAGGTGTCCGTTGTCCCGGCCGAGGGAGGCGAGGACGCCCTTGAGGCGTTCGGCGTGGGCCAGGCGGCGCAGATGGTGGACGCCCGCGAGACCGGTGCCGGGGACGTCCAGGCGGCGGGGCTCGGCCCCGGTCGCGATGAGCAGCTTGTCGTACCTGACGTGGGTGCCGTCGTCGCCGTAGTGGACGGTCCTGGCGGCGCGGTCGATCGCGACGACGGTCTGGCCGAGGTGCAACTCGATGTCGTGCCGCGCGTACCAGGCGGGCTCGTGCACGAAGACGCTGTCGCGCTCCTCCTTGCCGAGGAGGTAGCCCTTGGACAGCGGCGGGCGCTCGTAGGGGTGGTCGCGTTCGTCGCAGACGAGGATCACCCGGCCGGTGAAGCCCTCCGTGCGGAGCGTCTCGGCCGCTTTCGCGCCCGCCAGGCCGCCTCCGACGATGACGAATGTCTGATCCGCGTCGACCACTTGTTTGCCTCCTCGTCAGGGTGCCGCCACATGCGAGCGTCCCGCACGTGGCGTGGTGCGGGAAGGGGCAGTGCCCCGATCAGGCCACGGAGTGCCGCGATCCGGGCCGATCCGGGCCGATCCGGGCCATGCCCGTCCCGCCGCCAGTCTCATGGATGCCCCGTCAGGCGGGCGTGAAGCGAGCGGGCCGAGGCGTCGGTGAGGGAGGCGATCTGGTCGACGACCACCCGTTTGCGGGCCCGGTCGTCGGCGGCCGCGTCGAACAGGGCGCGGAACTGGGGGTCGAGCCCGTCCGGCGCGCGGGCGGTGAGCGCCTCGGCCAGCTCGGCGACGACGATCCGCTGGTCGGCGCGGAGCCGCTCCTGCTCGGTGCGCTGCATGACGTAGCGGACGGCGACCGCCTTGAGGACGGCGCACTCCATGCGGGTCTCGCGGGGCACGACCAGCTCGGCGGTGTAGCGGGTGAGCCGGCCGTCTCCGTACGCGGCCCGGGTGGCGGCCTCGGCGGCCAGGCAGAAGCGGCCGATGAGCTGGCTGGTGGCGTCCTTCAGCCGCGCCTGGGCGGGCGCCGAGCCGTCGTATCCGTGCGGCCACCAGTCCTGGGCGAGGAGGCGGTCGAGGGCGGCGGCGAGTTCGGCGTGGTCGGTGCCGGCCGGCACGTACCGTCCGACGGCCACGTCGAACACGGCCTCGCGCTCGGGGTCGGCGAGCAGGCAGTTCGGGTCGATGTGACCGGCGTGCAGGCCGTCCTCGACGTCGTGCACGGAGTACGCCACGTCGTCGGCCCAGTCCATGACCTGGGCCTCGAAGCAGGTGCGGGCGCCGGGGGCGTCCTCGCGGAGCCACGCGAAGACGGGCCGGTCGTCGTCGTACACGCCGAACTTGGGCGAGGCGGGGGCGGCGGGGTGGGCACCGCGGGGCCACGGGTACTTGGTGGCGGCGTCGAGCGTGGCGCGGGTGAGGTTGAGCCCGACGGAGCCGTCCTCGGTGAACCGCTTGGGCTCGATGCGGGTGAGGAGCCTGAGCGACTGGGCGTTGCCCTCGAAGCCGCCGCAGTCCTCGGCGAAGGCGTTGAGCGCCTGTTCCCCGTTGTGCCCGAAGGGCGGGTGGCCCAGGTCGTGCGCGAGGCAGGCCGCCTCGACGAGGTCCGGGTCGCACCCGAGGGCGGCGCCCAGCTCCCGGCCGACCTGGGCGCACTCCAGGGAGTGCGTGAGGCGGGTACGGGGGCTGGCGTCCCAGACGGGGCTGCCCTCCCCCGGCGCGACGACCTGCGTCTTCCCGGCGAGGCGGCGCAGGGCGCCGGAGTGCAGGATGCGGGCGCGGTCGCGCTGGAAGGCGGTACGGCCGGGGCGTTTGTCGGGTTCGGGGGCGTAGCGGGCGGCTGACGCCGGGTCGTAGGGGGGTGCGGTGCGGGTGCCTTCCATGTCATGAACAGTAAGGGGAAGGTGTGACAGGTGGGGGCCTACTCGTCTGCCTGGTGCGGTTATCGGGCGAGTGCGGCGTTCGTCGTGGCTTGTCGCGCAGTTCCCCGCGCCCCTTTGGGCACGTTCCCCTCGCCGCCGATTCCAAGTGCCTGGTCGTAGCGGTGGAGCAGTAGGTGGGCCATCGACGGGTGGGTACCCAAAGGGGACGAGGTGATCCACGGGGCCGCTGCCGCGCACTGGGTCGCGAAGCGGCCCGGGGCCGTGAAGCAGGAGGCCACGGCGACGTGGCGGTGGCCGCGGGCCCGCAGGGCGCGGATCGCGTCCCCGACCGTCGGGGTCGCCGCCGAGGCGTACGCGGGGGCGACCGGGACGCCGAGGCGGGCGGCGAGGAGCGCTGCCGTGCGGGCCGTGTCCGCGCGGGACTCGGGGTCCCGGGAGCCGGCCGAGGCGAGGACGACGGCGTGCTCCGGGCCCGGGTGGGTGGGCCAGCCGGCCTCCAGGAGGCGGGCGTGCAGGGCGTCCACCAGTAGGGGGTGCGGGCCGAGCGGCGCGGCCACGCGGGTGCGGACCGGGGAGAGCGCGGCCATCTCCGGGATGTCCCGCTTGACGTGGTAGCCGCGGCTCAGCAGGAGCGGGACGAGGACCGCCGCCCCGTCGCCGAGGGCGGTGAGCGTGTCCGGCAGCAGGGGCTCGTTCAGCTCGACGTGGCCGAGGTGCACCGGCAGGGCGGGGCGCAGGGCGCGGACCCGGTCGAGGAGGGCCCGTACGGTGCTGAGCGCGCGTGGGTCGCGGCTGCCGTGGGCGACGACGACCAGGGCGGGGGTGCCGCCGGTGGCCGCCGCGGTCCGGTTGCTCGTCACTGTCGTCGCCGTCATGCTCCGAGGGTGGCGGCCGGAGATTGCCTCCCCGTTGCGTGGGTGTCACGGGGATTTTCCGTCGGTTCACACGGCGCGGGACCGTCCGTGTGAGCGGGCGGCGAACCGGACGGCCGCCCCGGACGTCCCTGGTGGCAGGAACCGACCGGGGAGGGGACCGTCCGTATGCGCCGCCCGAGGCTTCGCAGACCGCGTCTTCCGCGCACCCGAAAGGGGCGGCGGCGGCTGGTGCGGGTGGTGATGGCCGGGTGTGTGCTGGCCCTGCTGCCGGGCGCGTGGCTGCGGGTCGTGACGGACGACCGGCTGCGCACCGTCGCCGACGTGCCGCGCACCGAGGTCGCCGTCGTCTTCGGGGCCGGGCTGTGGGACGGGGAGCCGTCGCCGTACCTCGCGCACCGGCTGGGCGCGGCGGCGGAGCTGTACCGGGCGGGGCGGATCGAGGTGGTGCTGGTGACCGGGGACAACAGCCGCGAGGAGTACGACGAGCCGGACGCCATGCGCGCCTACCTGGTCCGGCACGGGGTGCCCGACGGGCGGATCGTCAGCGACTACGCGGGGTTCGACACCTGGGACTCCTGCGTCCGGGCGAAGCGGATCTTCGGCGTCGACCGGGCGGTGCTGATCAGCCAGGGCTTCCACATCCGCCGGGCGGTCGCGCTGTGCCAGGAGGCGGGGGTGGCGTCGTACGGCGTCGGGGTCGACGACGAGCACGACGCGACCTGGTACTACGGGGGCGCCCGGGAGATCCTCGCGGCGGGCAAGGCGGCGCTGGACGCGGTCTTCGAGCCGGACCCGCACTTCCTCGGCCCGAGGGAACCGGGGGTGGCGCGGGCCCTGGCCGGCGCCGGATGACGCGTCCCTCACCGCGGCCCGGCGGGGGCGGGGAGGCCGCCGTCCCCGCCGTGTAACAAGGCGCCGCCCGGTCGCGTAACACGGAAGCCGCAGGCTGGGCGGCATGCACAACACCGGCACGCGGAACCCCGGCACTCGGAACCCCGACCCCACCCCCACGCACTGCCCGTACTGCGCGCTGCAGTGCGGGATGAACCTGACGCCCGTCGAGGGCGGGACCGTCGAGGTGTCCGAGCGGGCGGACTTCCCGGTGAACCGGGGCGCGCTGTGCGGCAAGGGGCGTACGGCGGCGGCGGTGCTGGCGCCGGGGGCGCGGCTGACCTCGCCCCTGGTGCGGTCGGACGGCGGCGCGCTGGTGCCGGCCGGCTGGGACGAGGCGCTGGACCGGATCGCCGGGAACCTGGAGCGCACGCGGGCGCGGTACGGCGCGGACGCGCTCGGGGTGTTCGGCGGGGGCGGGCTGACCAACGAGAAGGCGTACGCGCTGGGCAAGTTCGCCCGGGTGGTGCTCGGCACCTCGCAGATCGACTACAACGGGCGGTTCTGCATGTCGTCGGCCGCGGCGGCCGGGACGCGGGCCTTCGGGCTCGACCGGGGGCTGCCCTTCCCGCTGGAGGACATCCCGAAGACCGGATGCGTGATCCTCGTCGGGTCCAACCCGGCGGAGACGATGCCGCCGTCCCTGCGCTACTTCACCGAACTGCGGGAGAACGGCGGCACTCTGATCGTCGTAGACCCGCGCCGGACGAAGACCGCCGAACAGGCCGACCTGCACCTCGCGCCCCGGCCCGGGACCGACCTCGCCCTCGCGCTGGGCATGCTGCACCTGGTCGTCGCCGAGGGCCGGGTCGACGAGGCGTACGTCGAGGAGCGCACGGTGGGCTGGGAGGAGGCGCGGGCGGCGGCGATGGCGCACTGGCCGGAGTACGTGGAGCGGATCACGGGCGTGTCCGTCCCCGAACTGCGGGAGGCGGTACGGCTGTTCAGCGCGCCCGAGGCGGCGATGGTGCTCACCGCGCGCGGGCCCGAGCAGCAGGCCAAGGGCACGGACACGGTGGGCGCGTGGATCAACCTGTGCCTGGCGACCGGGCGGGCCGGGCGGCCGCTGTCCGGGTACGGCTGCCTGACCGGGCAGGGCAACGGGCAGGGCGGGCGCGAACACGGCCAGAAGGCCGACCAGTTGCCGGGCTACCGCAAGCTGACCGACCCGGCGGCCCGGCGGCACGTCGCCGAGGTGTGGGGCGTGGACCCCGACGCACTGCCGGGGCCGGGGCGCAGCGCGTACGAACTGCTGGACGCGCTGGGGACTGACGTCAGGTCGCTGCTGGTGATGGGGTCCAACCCGGTGGTGTCCGCGCCCCGGGCCGCGCACGTCGAGGGGCGGCTGCGGTCGCTGGACTTCCTGGCGGTGTGCGACGTGGTGCTCTCCGAGACGGCGGAACTGGCCGACGTCGTCCTGCCGGTGACCCAGTGGGCGGAGGAGACGGGGACCACCACGAGTCTGGAGGGACGGGTGCTGCTGCGGCGGCGCGCGATCACGCCGCCGGACGGGGTGCGCGGCGATCTGGAGGTGCTGCACGGGCTGGCCGGACGGCTCGGCGTGGAGAAGGGGTTCCCGACCGACCCCGAGGAGGTCTTCGAGGAACTGCGGCGGGCGAGCGCGGGCGGCCCGGCGGACTACTCCGGGATCGACTACCGGCGGCTGGCGGAGGAGAACGGCGTCTTCTGGCCGTGCCCGGCGCAACCGGCGGCCGACGACAGGGACTCCGTCGGCACGGGAACGGGCAGCGGCACGGGAACGGGCACGGGCACCGGTACAGGCACCGGTACGGGAACGGGCAGCGGCACCGGCACGGGAACGGGCAGCGGCAGCGGCACCGGCATGGGAACGGGCAGCGGCAGCGGCACCGGCACGGGCATGGGAACGGGCAGCGGCAGCGGCACCGGCACGGGCATGGGAACGGGCAGCGGCAGCGGCACCGGCACGGGCATGAGAACGGGCAGCGGCAGCGGCACGGGAACGGGCAGCGGCAGCGGCACCGGCACCGGCATGGGAACGGGCAGCGGCAGCGGCAGCGGCACCGGCATGGGAACGGGCAGCGGCAGCGGCAGGGGCACCCTCACCGGCACCGGCAACAGCGCCGCCACGGGCAGCGGCGGCACCGGCCTCCGTGCCGCCGCGCCCCACCCCGGCACCCCGCGCCTCTTCCTCGACCGCTTCGCCACCGACGACGGGCGGGCCCGCTTCGCGCCCGTCACGCACCGTCCGAGCGCCGAGGAGCCGGACGACGAGTACCCCGTGCTGCTGACCACGGGGCGGGTCGTGTCGCAGTACCAGTCCGGGGCGCAGACCCGGCGGGTGGCCGAGCTGAACGCCGCCGCACCGGGCCCGTTCGTGGAGCTGCACCCGCGGCTCGCGGCACGGCTGGGGGCGGCCGACGGCGACCCGCTGGCGGTCGTGTCCCGGCGGGGGCGGGCGGTGGCCCCGGCCCGCATCACCACCGGCATCCGGCCCGACACCGTGTTCATGCCGTTCCACTGGCCCGGCGAGGGCCGCGCCAACACGCTGACCAACCCGGCCCTGGACCCGACCTCGCGGATGCCGGAGTTCAAGGTGTGCGCGGTGCGGGTGGAAACGGTGACTTCCTAAGGCCTGCCCGACGGCGTCATCCTCTCCTCCCATGATCTCCACGTGAGCGCTATGGACATGTCATGTCCCGGATTCTTGAATCCGAGTCAGCACCAGCGCCCGCAGGCGCGCCGAAGGCGCGCCCGTCCCGAGGAGATCGATGAGCCGAATACGGCACGTCAGAGGTTCCCGTCTCGCCCTGGCCGGTACCGCCGCCACCACCGCGACCCTGCTGATCGCCGCCCTCGCCCCCGGCGCCGCGGCGGCCGGCCGTCCGACCCCGGCCACGGCCCTCGACCACGCGGCGGCGGCCCTGTCGGAGCACGCCGCCGCCCTGGGCCTGACGGACGACCAGGACACCGAGGTCCGCGACGTCATCGTCGACGAGGACGGCACCCAGCACGTCCGCTACGACCGGACCTACCGCGAACTGCCCGTCCTGGGCGGTGACTTCGTCGTCCACCTCGCCCCCGACGGCGACTTCCGCGGCGCCGACCGCGCGACGGGCACCCCGCTCGCCCTGCCCACCGTCACGCCCAAGCTGTCGGCTCCGAAGGCCGCCGACCTGGCCTCGAACGCGTTGCGCGCGGCCAATCCGGGCGAGCTGCTCAAGAAGCTCACCGCCCGGCCGGAGCTGGTCGTCGACGCCCTGCACGGCACCCCGAGGCTGGCCTGGCGGACCGACGCGGCGGCGCTGGACTCCCTCGGCAACCCGGTCGCGCGCACCGTGCTGACCGACGCGGGCACGGGCGCCCGCATCGACGCCTGGGACACCGTCGAGTCGGCGTCCGGCGACGGGAAGTCGCTGTACGGGGGCACGGTGCCGCTGGAGACGACGTCGTCCGGGTCGTCGTCGTACGGGCTCGAGGACCCGACGCGCGGCGGCACGTACACGGGTGACGCGGAGAACCGGACCGACCTGTGCTTCCTCACCATCTGCCTGGTGCGGGCGCCCGCGACGCTGTTCACCGACGCCGACAACCACTGGGGCACGGGGACCGCGGACGACCGCGCCTCGGCCGCGGTGGACGCGCAGTACGGCACGGACGCCACCTGGGACTACTACGAGGACGTCCACGGGCGCCGCGGCATCGCGGGTGACGGCAAGGGCTCGTACAACCGCGTGCACTACGGCAACAGCTACAACAACGCCTTCTGGGACGACGGCTGCTTCTGCATGACGTACGGCGACGGTGACGGGACGACCTTCGGGCCGCTGGTCTCGCTGGACGTCGCCGGGCACGAGATGTCGCACGGGGTGACGTCGAAGACGGCGGCGCTGGCGTACTCGGGCGAGTCCGGCGGCCTGAACGAGGCGACCTCCGACATATTCGGCACGCTCGTGGAGTGGCACGCGGACAACTCCGCCGACCCCGGGGACTACAGAATCGGCGAGAAGGTGGTCCGGGACGGCTTCGGCCGGGACGCCCTGCGCTACCTGGACCGGCCGAGCCGGGACGGCAGCTCGGCCGACTGCTGGAGCACCTCGCTGGGCGACCTGGACGTCCACTACTCCTCCGGCGTCGCCAACCACTTCGCCTACCTGCTGGCCGAGGGCAGCGGCGCGCGGACCGTGGGCGGCGTGGCGTACGACTCCCCGACCTGCGACGGCTCCACGGTCTCGGGGATCGGCCGGGACAAGCTCGGCGACATCTGGTACCGGGCGCTGACCGTCTACATGACCTCGTCCACCGACTACGCGGGCGCCCGCGCCGCCACCCTGAGCGCGGCCGGTGACCTGTACGGCACCGACAGCGCCGAGTACGCCGCGGTCGGCGCGGCGTGGAGCGCGGTGAACGTGGGCTGACGGCCCCCGGGCCGTCCCGCGCTCGCTTACGCTTGCGTCGAGAGCACGAGCGAGGCGGGACGGGAGCCGATGAGCCTGAGGCAGTTCGAGTACGCCCTGGCCGTCGCCGAGGAGGGCTCGGTGACGGCCGCGGCCGAGGCGCTGCGCGTCGCCCAGCCCTCGGTGTCCCAGCAGATCCGCGGTCTGGAGCGGGACCTCGGCGTGGAGCTGTTCTCCCGCACCCCGACCGGTCTGGTGCCCACCGTGGCCGGCCGCGCCTTCCTGCGGGACGCGGAGATCGCGGTGAACGCGGCGCGCCGGGCGCGGGCGACGGCGCGGGCCGGCTCCGGGGAGCTGGCGGGCGAGCTGGTGGTCGCGGTGCAGATGGGCCTGGGCACGCGACAGCTGCCGGGCGCCCTGAGCGCGCTGCGCCGCCGCTTCCCGCGCCTGGAGGTCACCGTCTTCGAGGAGCCGAACCCGACCGAGCTGGAGCGGCTGGCCCGCGGCGGCGTGATCGACCTCGCCATCATGGCCGGACCGTGCGAGGAGGGCCTGTACGACGGCCACCACCTCGGCGACGAGGAGTTCGTCGTCGTGCTGGCGGCCGGGCACCCGCAGCTCGCCGCGGACCGGGTCGCGCTGCGGGACCTGGAGCGGGAGCCGTGGGTGCGGTTCGACCCGGCCAGCGCGCTCGACGGCGTCCTGGTGGAGGTGCTGCGGGAGAACGGGCTGGCCCCGACCACCGTCGCCCGGGTCTCCCAGACGGCGACGGCCGTGCGCTGGGCCGCCCACGGCCTCGGGGTGACCTTCGTCCCGGCCTCCGCGGTGCCCCCCGGCCACGAGCACCTGGTGCGTCCGGTGTCCCCGGCCGTGTCCCAGCCCGTGGTCGCCGCGGTCCGGCCCGGCGCGGGCCCGGCGGAGACGGCGCTGCTGGAGTTCCTGCGCCAGGAGACCTGGTACCGGTTCGCTCAGAGCTGGGTGGCGCCGCCGTCCACGGCCAGCTCGGCGCCGGTCGTGTAGGTGGCGTCGAAGGCGAGGAAGGCGGCGGCCCGGGCGATCTCCTCGGGGGTGCCGAAGCGCCGCATGGGGTTGTCCGCGACCCGTTCCGCCTTGAACCGCTCGGCCTCCTCGGCGGTCATCGCCGCGTCCAGGGCTCCCGTGTCGACGGGTCCCGGGCTGACCGCGTTGACCCGGATGCCGCGGGGCAGCAGCTCACGGGAGAAGCTGCGGGCCATCGAGCGCAGCGCCGCCTTCCCGGCCGCGTAGACGCTGGTGTCCGCCATGCCGATGACATTGGCGACCGAGGTGGTGAGGACGACACCGGCGCCCGTGTTCAGCAGCGGGGCGAGCTTCTGCACGGTGAACCAGGCGCCCTTGACGTTGATGTCGAACAGCTCGTCGTACGCCTCCTCGGTCGTCGATTCGAGCGGTGTGAGGGTCGCGATGCCCGCGTTCACGAACAGGGCGTCGACCGTGCCCAGTTCGGCCTTCACCCGGTCGGTGAGGGCGTCCAGGTCCGGCAGTGAGGCCACGTCGCCCCGGACGGCCACCGCGTTCTCGCCGAGCCGCTCCCGCGCGGCGTCGAGCGTGGACTGCGAACGGCCGGTGATCACGACGCGGGCTCCGCCGGCCACCAGCAGTTCCGCCATCGCGAAACCCATTCCGCTGCCGCCACCCGTGATCACGGCATTCCTGTTGCTGTAAATTCCCATTCCCGGGCCCCTTTTCGCAAACTTTTCCAGCTTCATTTCTCTTTTTTTTTGGGGGGGGGACGTCCGGCACCCCTGGAATGTCAACCCCTGGAATGTCAACCCCTGGGATATTCCCCGCCGTCCACGGCGAGGCTGGTCCCGGTCACCCAGCCCGCCCGGTCGGACACGAGGAACAGCACCGCGTGGGCGATGTCGTCGGGCAGGCCGTCGCGCCCCAGCGGAGCGGTGCCGCTCACGGCCGGTCCCGCGTCGAGGCTCGCCCAGTGCTCCCGGGTCTCCTCCCCGCCGGGGGTGGAGGTCCGGCCGGGACTGACGGTGTTGACCCGGACGCCGGAGGGTGCCAGCGTCGCGGCCAGTCCGGCGCTGTAGTTGTCCAGCGCCGCCTTCGCCGCCTGGTAGTGCAGGAACGGGGGTGCCGGGGGCGCGACCGCGGCCGAGGAGATGTGCACGATCGCCCCCGAGCGCCGTTCCCGCATGCCCGGTACCAGAAGGGAGTTCAGCCGGACCGACGCGAGGAGGTTCAGGTTCAGCGTGTCCAGCCACTCCTCGTCGGGGATGACCAGCCCGTCCTTGTGGGGCCGCGCCCCGCCCGCGTTGTGGACCAGGATGTCCACCCCGCCGAGCGCCTCCTGCGCGGCCCCGGCGAGCGCCTCGGCCCCGGCGCGGGTCCGCACGTCCGCCTGCACGAACCCCGCACCCTCCGGCGCCGGGCGCGTCGCCGACCTGGCGGTCGTGACCACCTCGGCGCCGGCGGCCAGGAGCCCGCGGACGATCGCCGCTCCGATTCCGCGCGTGCCGCCGGTGACCAGGGCCCGCTTTCCTACGAGTTCCTTGTTCTCCGACGCGTTTTCCTGCACGGCCATGGCATTTTCCCTTTCGCCTTCGCGTGATGACTCCCACACGGTAGGTCCGGAAATCGAAGGGAGGCAAAGACGAAATTGCAGCGGCTGCCATAGGAAGCTCCTATGGCAGCCGGGCGGCGTTTCCGTGACGTCTCACGCGCCGTCGTAGGGGTGCTTCTCCTTCGCCTCCCGCAGGGCCCGGCCCCACCACACCAGCTGGTCGAGCATCGTCTTGGCCGCCCCGTCCGGCCCTGACGGGTCCCTGAGCCTGCCCTCGTCGTCGAAGGACGCGCCCGCGTTGTGGAAGGAGACGGTGTCGCGGACGGTGACGGCGTGGAGTTCGGCGAAGACCTGGCGCAGGTGCTCGGCGGCCCGCAGGCCGCCGGCCAGACCGCCGTAGGAGACCAGGCCGACGGGCTTGGCCCGCCACTCGGTGAAGTGCCAGTCGATGACGTTCTTCAGGCCCGCCGGGAAGGAGTGGTTGTACTCGGGTGTCAGCACGACGAACGCGTCTGCGTCCGCCAGTTTCGGGGTGATCTCCGCGAGTGCGGCGGTCGCTTGCGGGCTCGGGGCGAAGGTCGTGGGCAGGTCGGTCCCGGCGACGTCCACCACTTCGGGGACCAGGTCGTCGTGGGCCCGGAGGCGGTCCAGGAGCCAGTCGGCGACGACGGGGCCGAAGCGGCCGTGGCGGTTGCTGCCGACGAGCAGGGTGACGCGGAGCGGTGCGGTCGTTGTGGTCATGCGGCAGAGCCTGGTACCTCAAGTTTACTTGAGGTCAAATGGCCGCGCCCCGGGCCCGTTCGGAGGCGCCGGTCACCCGTTCACACCCGTCCGGGGAGCGGGCCGGGGCCGATGCGCCTTTCCTCGGTAGGGCAGGGGCCACCGAAGAGCTCAAAGGAGCACCGATGCGACGTACCGCCCGCCTGCTGACCGGTACCGCGCTCGCCGCCGCGGCCGTCGGTCTGACCACTGCGGCTCCGGTGTACGCCGGGGACGCCGTCGCCACCGGCGGCCTGACGGTGTACCCGTCCTCGGTCGTGCCGGGCGACCGGGCCGTGGTGACGACCGCGGTGTGCGGAGAGGGCGGCTCGGCGGCGGGTGACGCCAGCGCGGTCGGCGCGGGCGCGTTCCCGCTGGCGCCGGGCTCCGGCGAGGGAGAGGCGACCGGCCACTTCGAGGTGCCGCCGAGCGCGCAGCCGGGGACGTACGAGATCGTCGCGACCTGTGGGGACGACGAGCGGCGGGTGACGGGCGACCTGGTGGTCACGCTGTCGTCGGCCGCCGAGCAGGTGTACCCCAGAGGAAGCGTGAAGACGGGGGTCGGCGGCGCTCTTGGCCCCGATCCCGTGCAGACCGCGGCCGGTGTGGCGGCTCTCGCCGTCGCCGCCGCGGGCGGTACCTGGCTCCTGCATCGCCGGGCGAGAGGCGACGGGATCTGACGGGCACCCTCCGCTGCCCGTCCGCCGCCGGTACCGCACTTCCCCACCCCCTCCGGGTCCGACGCCCCTCGCGGCCCGGAGGGGGCCGGGGGCCCAGGGATCCGAGGGAGAGGGGACGTCATGCGCAGGGTCAAGGACACCGCGATAGCGGCCGTCACCGCGGTCGCCCTCTGTTCGGGGGCGTGGCTGCTGCTCGGCGGCGACCGCACCGACGCCCCGCCGCAGCCGTCGGCCGCGCAGGCCCGCACCACCGGCCAGGCCGACCGGGGTGACCGGGGCGCCGCGGCACCGGCGCTGCCGCCCTCCCCGCCGGACCGCGTCCGCATCCCGGCGATCGGCGTGGACGCCCCGCTGACCGGCCTGGGCCTGACCGACACGGGCAGCCTGGACGTGCCGCCCGCCGAGCAGAAGAACCTCGCCGGCTGGTACGAGGCGGGCACCACCCCCGGCGAGAAGGGCACCGCGATCGTCGCCGGGCACGTCGACAACGCGGAGGGTCCCGCCGTCTTCTACCGCCTCGGCGCCCTGAAGAAGGGCTCGGCGATCGAGATCGACCGGCGCGACGGCGGCGTCGCCGTGTTCACGGTGGACGCGGTGGAGGTCTACGCCGCCGACGCCTTCCCCGACGAGAAGGTCTACGGCGCCGCCGACCGCCCCGAACTGCGCGTCATCACCTGCGGCGGCCCCTACTCACGCAGTACCGGCTACCAGGGCAACGTGGTCGTCTTCGCCCACCTGACCGGGAGCCGGTGACGCGTTCAGCACGTGCTCCCTGCCCCACGCACCGAGCGGCACCAGCGCCGCGTTGAGGGCGACGCCCCGGGCGGTCAGCGAGTACTCCACGCGGGGCGGCACCTCGCCGTACTCCTCGCGGTGCACGATGCCGTCGGCCTCCAGCTCCCGCAGCTGCGCGGCGAGCACCTTCTCGGTGACACCCGGCAGTGCGCGGCGCAGCGCGCCGAAGCGGTACATCCCCTCGCCGAGGGCCCAGAGGATCAGTACCTTCCATTTCCCGCCGATCACGTCGATCGCCGCGTCGACCCCGCAGTGGTACGCCCCCGGCCGCCGTGCCGTCCCCATAACCGTCACTCCGTCCCTGCCCGCTGCCTGCACGCTTCCGCCGGGGTAACCACCCACTCCGAAGTACGTACTTGAGCGGTCACCGGCCCCGTCGGAACCTGATCGCCATGACTGACAAGACACCCGCCGCCCGTATTCCGCTCACCGTCCTCGGCACCGGCGCCATGGGCACCGCCCTGACCCGCGCCTGGCTCGCCGCCGGCCATCCCGTGACCGTCTGGAACCGCACCCCGGCCCGCGCCGGGGCCCTCGCCGCCGAGGGGGCGAGGGTCGCCGCGAGCGCCGGTGAGGCGGTGGCCGCGAGCCGCCTGGTGATCGTCTGCCTGCTGGACGACGCCACGGTCGGCGCGGCCCTCGACGGCGCCGACCTGACCGGCCGTGACCTGGTGAACCTCACCACCGGCACGCCTGCGGAGGGCCGCGCCCGCGCCGCGTGGGCGGCGGAGCGCGAAGCCCGCTTCCTGGACGGCGGGATCATGGCCGTACCGCCGATGATCGGGTCTCCCGACTCCGGCGGATACATCCTCTACAGCGGCTCCGCCGAGCTGTTCGACGAGCACCGGGACGCACTCGCCGTGCCGGCCGGAACGCGCTACGTCGGTACGGACCCGGGATTCGCGGCGCTGCACGACGTGGCGCTGCTGAGCGCGATGTACGGCATGTTCGCGGGCATGGCGCACGCCTTCGCCCTGATCGGCTCGGAGGACATCGCCCCGGAGGACTTCGCACCGCTGCTGGTGTCCTGGCTCGGCGCGATGTCCGGCTCGGCTCACCGGGCCGCCGGGCAACTGGCGAGCGGCGACTACGGCAAGGACGTCGTCTCCAACCTGGCGATGCAGGTGGCGGGGAGCGCGACCCTGCTGCGCACGGCGGAGGAGCAGGGGGTGAGCGCGGAGCTGCTCACGCCGTACCTGACCCTGATGGAGCGACGGCTCGCCGAGGGGCACGGGGATGAGGACACGACGGGGGCGGCGGAACTGCTGCGGTTGTGACGAGGCTCGCCGTCGGCCTAACCGCATTCGGCCTCGGCATCTGTCCCGGCTGAGTGCACCGCTCCTCGCGCCGCATGCGGGTATCGCCGACGGACTTCGACGTCAGAAGTGTGCGGTGCTGTAACGGCACTGTGGTCGGGGATGGTGCGCGCGGCGAGGGTGACGCCACTGGCGATGCGGCAGTGGCGTCCGATCGCGAGGCCGGGTCCCAGGCTGATGTTGTTGCCTGTCTGGACCCGATCACCGATCAGGGCGCCGAATTGCGGTGTACCGCAACGGTAAACACCCCCGGGAGTGCGCAGGATGATCTCCCGTTCGGGGTTGCTCAGGTGCGGACTCCACATGCTGATGGCCGCGACGGTCAGGTTGGCGGACAGGTGAGCGTCCGCGCCGACCAGAGTGCGGTTGATCCCGATGCGATGCCCGAGGATGGCGCGTTCGCCCAGAAACGAACGGGTGACCTCGCAGTTGAAGCCGACCGAAACGTCGGCGCTCAGCACAGAGCCGGCCCGAACAGTGGAGAATTCCCACACGCGCACTCGGGGGCCGATGATCACGTCGTCCCCGATTATCGCGGTCGGATGGATCTGTGCGGTGGGGTGGATACGGTGCGGGAGCCCGTCGAGGGCCCGGAGGTGCCAGTCCTCCCAGAGTGAGAGGAACTCGGCGAGATCCGTCTCCTCCATCTGGTTGTACGGGGTGGAGCCCAGCATTCTGTTGGTGGGGACGGTGAGGTAGTCGCCGAGGCGGATCCGGTGCATCGGTGCTCTTCCTTTGTGGTCGGCGGTCGGCCCCCGGACAGCTAGCATCACTCGGACCGAACCCGAGGAACGGAGAGTTCATCCGTGAGTCACCCGCGCGTTGGCGTCGCCATCTTGACCATGGGCACGCGACCCGCCGAGCTGGCCGACCTCCTTGCGTCGGTCGCCGGGCAGGACACACCTGCGGCACGGGTGGTGGTGGTTGGCAACGGCTCGTCGCTGCCGGTGCTGCCGGACGGGGTGACCGGCGTCGAGCTGACGGAGAACCTGGGGATCTCGGGTGGCCGGAACGCCGCTCTGGCCCGGCTACGGGAGTTCGGGGATGTCGATGTGGTGGTGGACCTGGACGATGATGGCCTGCTGATCGACTCAGACGTCTTCACGCGGCTTACGGAGCTGTACGCGGCGGACGCGCGGCTGGGCGTCGTCAGTTTCCGCATCGCCGACGAGCAGGGTCGCACTCAGCGCCGCCACATCCCGCGTCTGCGCGCAACAGACCCGATGCGGGGCGGGCTGGTGACGACGTTCCTCGGCGGTGGGCACGGGCTGTCCATGCGGATGCTGGATCAGATCGGTGGCTGGCCCGAGCCGTTCTTCTACGCGCACGAGGAGACCGATCTGGCATGGCGGGCGCTGGACGCGGGTTGGAAGGTGTTCTACGAGCCGGAGCTCGTGCTCCAGCATCCGTGGACCTCCCCGACCCGGCACGCCGTCTTCTACCGGATGGTCGCCCGCAACCGGGTCTGGCTCGCCAAGAGGCGTCTTCCTGCCCTGCTCGTCCCCCTCTACCTGGTCATCTGGACCGCTATGACCATGGCACGTACCCGGTCGGCGGCGGGGCTTCGGGCCTGGTTCGGCGGATTCGCCGAGGGCCTGCGCACCCCGTGCCCGCCCCGTCGGCCGATGCGATGGTCCACGGTGTGGCGGATGACCCGCCTGGGCCGGCCACCGGTCATCTGATCAGGCAGTCGCGGTCTCGGTCCGGGCCCTCAGCCACCGGGGGATCGCCTCGGGGGTCTTGTCCAGCCAGTCCACGTAACGGGCGACCCCCTCCTCGACTGTGATGGTCGGCCGCCAACCGAGGACCGCTTCCATGCGGTGGGTGGCCGCGTAGCCGCCGAGCGGGTCACCGGGTGGCAGCGGCGTCTCCACGAACCGGGCTTCCGGGTACTGCTCTGCGGCCAACTCGGCCACCTTGCGGATGCTGGTGGGTACTCCGGTGCCGACGTTGATCGTCTCGTTGTGGGCAAGTGGGGCGACGAGGGCCCGCACCGTAGCGATGGCGATGTCGTCGACATGGACCAGGTCCCGGACCTGGTGGCCGCCGCCATTGAGGTGCAGGGGCAGTCCCAGGGCAGCACGGGCAGCGAACCAGGCCACGACCCATGAATGACTGTTCTCCTTGATGACCTGAGGCTCTCCATAGACGGAGAAGTACCGTACAACGGTGTACGAGGTGCCCACGCCGCCCAGCGTGAGAACAGTCTGTGTCTCCCCCCACGCCTTGGTGTTGGCGTAGACCGACATCGGCCGCAGGCGCGTGTGCTCGTGGAACTGGGGCGGCACTCGACCGTAGACGGATTCCAGCAGCCTCCGCATAGTCCGGTACTCGTCGCACGGACGTGCTCCGTCCTCCGGGTTGCCGTTGCCGTAGACGCTGGCCGAGGAGACCAGGACCAGCCGACGGATCCGTTCACAGGCGGCCACCGCGTCGAGCAGGACCTGGGTGCCGGTGATGTTGGTCTGGATCGCCGCCATGGGCCTGCGGGTACAGGCGGCGACGTCGGCGAGGGCGGCGGCGTGGATCACGTAGTCGGACTGGGCCACCGCCTTCCTGACCAGGCCTCGGTTCTGGATGTTGCCGATGATGATGTCCGGGTCGGCCGGGTCGACGCCGAACAGGTCGCGGTAGGTACTCCGGGGGTAGGCGTCCATCGTGCACAGGGCGATCGGCCGGGCCCCCACCTGGCGCAGGTAGCCGGTGATCCGACTTCCGATCAGCCCGGCTCCGCCCGTGACCAGCACGGTCCGGCCGGCGAGTTCTCTCAACTGGGTTTCGTGCACCGTGCCTCCATGTCGTGAGGGGTGCGACGTCACAGGCCCGCCTGGCGGGCCTGCTCGCGCTTGGCGATGAGCTGCTCGAACTGGATGGCGTACAACTCCATCTGGTCCGGGGTCAGGACGAGCACCGACTGAACGGTCCGGCCGTTGGTGTGGTGGATCTCGATGGCCAGGGCGGTCTGCTGGGCGCGGTGGTCGTACGTCGCATCCCGCTTGAGCGGCGTCGCGTGGGTGACCGACGTCCGTACGCCCGACATGGCCGGGGTCTCCTTCATGTCACTGGCCTCCTGGGAATCGCTTGCGGCCCGCTCGAATGCGCGCTGGTCACGAGGACACCGCAGCCCGCCCGGCGAGGGGAGGTGAAACCCCTCGGCGCGCACACGGTTTGCATCGGACGTAAACGGCTTGCAACTTCGTGTGCCGAAAGGCGGTTTGACGGGACAATTGGTCCGACAGGAGGTGAGTCGTGGACAACACCCATCCGATCTGGCGCTCTGCGGCCATGCGTGACGCCCTCACCCGTCGCGATGCCGGTGCGATAGTCCGATTGGCCCGCCGTGCGGCGGACATCACGCTCGCCGCACTGGGCAGTCAGGTCGGCTATACCGCCGCCTCCCTGTCCAGGATGGAACGCGGCAAGCAACCTATGCGCGACGTGCTGCTGCTCCAGAGCCTCGCCGCCTGCCTCGACATTCCTCCACACCTGCTCGGTCTCGCGCCGCAACGCCGGCCAGGCGCCTCAGACCGGTCCGGCGCCACTAGGGTGGGCGCGCACACTCTGTTCGGCGAGGAGGGAGACGACCCCGTGCGACGCCGACAACTTCTGGCAACCTTGACCGGAGCCACCACCAGCGCCGTCCTCGGCTCGGCAGCCGTCGCCCACGCTGCAGCACAACCAAGCCTGTCCGGACTGGAAGACCTCCTGCTTCACCGGCAGCACGACCAAGCCCTCGCCTCGGATCCCACGCCGTCCATCGTCGCTGCGGCCACGGAAGCCTCCCGACAGGACTTCAGCGCATGCCGCTACGACACGCTCGCCCGCGCCCTGCCGACCCGGATCGCACTCGCCCAGGCCCTTGGCGACCGCGGGCACCCGGAGCAGGCGGCCACCGCCGTCGCCGAGCTCTACACCACCGCGACCCGCCTGTGCATCAAGCTCGGCGAAGACGGTCTGGCAGCCGTCACCGCAGACCGGGCCCTTACCTCGGCGCTCGGTGGCGCGGACGCGCTCACCGTGGCCGAAGCCCACCGCATGGTGTCTTCCGTCTGGCGCCGTCAGGGGCACCATGCCCGCGCCACCGACGTCGCCGTCACCGCCGCTCAGAAGCTGGCTGTCGACCGCACCACCGACGCAACCGAACGGCTCTCCGTCCAGGGCAACCTGTATGCCACTGCCGCCTACACAGCAGCGAAGCAAGGCGACCGGCACACGGCACAGGTGCTCATCGGCGAGGCCGCAACCGCCGCAGGGCAACTCGGCCACGACGCGCTGCTGCGCGGCACCGCGTTCGGCCCCAGCCAGGTTCTCCTGCACCAGGTCTCGATCAGTCACCTGCTCGGCGACGCAGGCCAAGCCGTCGAACACGCTCGCCGTGTCGACCCCGCCGCCCTGCCCACCACCGAACGCCAGGCCCGATACTGGATCGACGTCGCCCGCGCCTTCGACCAGTGGGGCAAGCCCGACCGCTGCTACCGAGCCCTCCTTGCGGCCGAGCGGGCAGCGCCACAGGAAGTCCGCCGTGGCTCAGTCCGGACCATGGCTGCCAACCTGATGCGGCACGACCGTGCCCTCCCTGGCGTGCGTTCGTTCGTCCACCGCGTCGGCGCTCTCACCTGAGCGACTGCCGCAGCCGAAGTGAGCAGTCGCGCTGAGAAGAATCGGGCAGCGCTCCGCTCCTCAGAGTTCTTTCGGATGCGCCCCTTCAGGCCGCCGACAGCTCGCACCATACGTACTTGCCGCGGCTGCCCTGTCTGGACAACGGCTGCCACCCCCACACGTCGGCACAGGCCCGCACCAAGGCGAGTCCGCGCCCATCCTCAAGATCTGCAGCCAGCTCGAATGACGTCGAGGGTGCAGGGGGCTCGGGGTCCGCGTCCCACGCACCGATGCGCAGCGTGCCAGGCGGTGACCATCGCACGCGGAGGGCTGCTGGCCCTTTGGTGTGCCGTACGGCGTTGGAGACCAGCTCTGTGGCCAGCAGCTCAGCCACATCGACGAGGCCGATCAGGCCATGCATGGTCAGGATCAATCGGAGAGTGCGGCGGCTGACCGTGACAGCGCGGAGGTCGTTGGGAATGGAGAGGGAGTACTCCCAGGGTTCGGATACATGCATCCGGGACTCCGTTTCACAGAAGGAATGGAAATGCGGGGCTGGTGTCAATGCCGCAGCCGTCATGGCACGACGAGGCGGTGCGCTTCCGGCACCCGGAGCCGCATCGTGTGCGGCGCACTACCGAAAGTAGGGACCAAATTTGGTCCCACGCAAGTCGCTCCCATAGTCTGTAGCTCGAACGGGTCATTTCAGTGCGGTAGTTGAGGCAAAGGGGGAAGCTGATGCCGCGCAGGCAGCAGGCAACTGCCCGTCAGCAACGCTTGGGTGCTGAACTGCGGAAGCTTCGCGAGGCCGCAGGAATCAAGGGGCGCGAAGCCGCCGCGCTGTTGGGAACCGACTCCGCCCAGATCAGTCAGATCGAGGCCGGTCTCGCGGGTGTGAGCGAGGAGCGGCTACGACGGATCACGGCGCACTACAACTGCACCGACCAGGAGTTGGTGGAGGCTCTGGCGGGCATGGCGGGTGACAGGTCGCCTGGTTGGTGGGAGGAGCATCGAGGTCTCCTCCCTGCGTCCTTCCTGGACCTGTCAGAGCTGGAGTACTACGCCACCCACCGATGGGACGTGGAGTTCCTGCACGTACCCGGGCTTCTCCAGACGGAGGAGTGCGCACGGGCACTCTTCTCGTCCCGCGTCCCCGAGCTGCCCGCTTCCGACCTGGAACGGCGAGTCCAGCACCGCATGCAGCGCCGCGTCATTCTGGACAGGGAACGGCGCACGACATACATGGCCCTCGTCCACGAGGCGGCGCTGCGCATGATGGTCGGTAGCCGCGCCGACGCACGGGCTCAAATGATGCGTGTTCTGGAGCTCTCCGAAGCAGACCACGTCACAGTTCGGGTGATCCCTTTCGGACTGGAGCACTTCGTCGACGTCGGCGCCGCCATGGTGTACGCGGGCAGCGTCGTTTCCAAGCTGGACACGGTCGTGCGCGACGGGCCCCACGGCACGGTTTTCGTCGATTCAGAAGCACAGCTGGCGGTGTTCCGAACACACTTCCGTAGGGTGGAGACGATGTCGCTCGATCCCGAGCGATCGCGTGAGTTCATCCACAAGCTGTCGAAGGAACTGTGAGGCACTCATGGCCGACCGTGTCCGCTGGCGTAAGTCCTCCTACTCCGGTGGCGGCGACGGGAACGCCTGCGTCGAAGTCGCATCGGGTCGCACCCGCGTCGGTATCCGCGATTCGAAGGCACCCGGCAGGGCGGCTCTCACCATCCCCGCCGCCGGCTTCACCGTCTTCCTCGAAGCACTTAAGAGCCCAACCAGCATGCCCTGAGGGTCCTGGGGCTCAACCGCCGGCTAGGCCACCCACTGCTCCCACGCCAGGTTCGCCACCAGCGCGAAGACCACCGTCAGCAGGACGACGCGGACGAAGCCGCTGCCCCGCTTGAGGGCCGTGTGGGCGCCGAACATGCCGCCGGCCAGGTTGAAGGCGGCCATCAGGACGGCCAGCTGCCACAGCACCGCGCCCTGCCAGGCGAAGGTGGCGAGGGCGCCCGCGTTGGTGCAGCAGTTGACGATCTTGGCGGTGGCGGAGGCGGTCACCAGGTCCAGGTGGAGCAGGGCGGTGAGGGCCAGGACCAGGAAGGTTCCGGTGCCGGGGCCGACGAGGCCGTCGTAGAAGCCGATGCCGAGGCCCGCGAGACCGATCGCGGCGAGGATCTGGCGGCGGGTGGCCGGGCCGGTGGCGGGCGCGGTGCCGAAGGCGGGGCGGAAGATCACGAAGGCGGCGACCGCGAGCAGCACCACCATGATCACCGGTTTCAGGACCTCGGTGCTCATCCCGGCGGCGAAGAAGGCGCCGCCCGAGGACCCGGCCAGCGCCGCCAGGCCGATGCGTACGGCGGTGCGCACGTCCACCGTTGCCTTGCGGGCGTAGGTCACCGCCGCGCCGGTGGTGCCGACGATGGCGACCGCCTTGTTGGTGCCGAGCGCGTGCGCGGCCGGGGTGCCGGAGGGCAGGCCGAGCAGGAGCGCGGGCAGGAGCAGAAGGCCGCCGCCGCCGACCACGGCGTCGATCCAGCCGGCCGCGAGTGCGGCGAGGCAGAGCAGGACGACCGTGGTCAGCGATATGTCGGGCATGATCGCGACCTTATGGACCGGATGGATGTGCCGTCCATCGAGATGAGGGACTTCTGAGGTTCCCGCGCACCCGGCCGGGACCCTCACACGCACCGGCCGCGCCCGCTGAGGGCAGCGTTCCCCGTGGGAAACAGAGGGGATGCGGCCGGGTAACACCCGCACCGCACGCTCGGTGCCATGACCTCGAATACGCGTGTGGTGGTGATCGGCGCCGGACTCGCGGGCGTGACGCTCGCCCGGCTCCTCGGTGAGCTGGGCACGCCCGCGCTGACGGTCGGCGACGAGGAGCACCGCCCGTACAACCGGGTGCTGCTCGCCGAGGTGCTGGCCGGACGGTACGGCCCCGAGGTGATCGCCCTGCCGGCGCCCGCCGGGCTGCTGCGCGGCCGGGTCACCGGCATCGACCGGGCCGGGCGGACCGTGCGCTGCGCCGACGGGTCCGTGATCGCCTACGACACGCTGGTCCTGGCCACCGGCTCCAACGCGGTGCTGCCGCCCCTGCGCGGCCTGTTCACCCCGGACCACGAGCTGCCCGAGGGCGTGCACGCGTTCCGGACGATGGACGACTGCCTCGGCTTGTCGAAGGCGGTACGGCCCGGGGTGCGGGCCGTCGTGATCGGGGGCGGGCTGCTCGGGGTGTCCGCCGCCCGTGCGCTGGCCGTGCGCGGCGCCCAGGTCGTCCTCGCCCAGCAGTCCGAGCGGCTGATGGAGCGGCAGCTCGACCCGGCGGCCTCCGCGCTGGTGCGGCGGCACCTGGAGGGCCTCGGCGTGGAGGTGCACACCGAGTGCCGGGTACGGGACGTGCGCAGCGTCGGCGGGGCGGTGCGGTCGGTGGAGATGGGCGACGGGTACGCCCTCGGCGCCGACCTGGTGGTGCTCGCCTGCGGGGTCCGGCCGCGGGTCGGGCTGGCGCGGGAGGCGGGGCTGGCGGTCGGCAAGGGCGTCCTCGTCGACGACGAGCTGCGCACCTGTGACCCGCACATCCGCGCGATCGGCGACTGCGCCCAGCACGCGGACCGCGTGTACGGCCTGGCCGCGCCCGCCCTCGAACAGGCCGGAGTGCTGGCCGAACTGCTCGCGGAGGGCGGGAGTGCCACCCGCCACTACACCGGCACCCGCGCACTGACCCGGCTCACCCTCACCGGGGCGGACAGCCCCTTCGACCCCCTCGACCTCGCCGCGTTCGGCGAGACCGACCCCCGCCCCGGCGACGACGTCGTGCAGCTCGCCGACGCCACCCGGGGCACCTACCGCAAGGTCGTCGTCCGTGACGACCGGCTGGTGGGCGGGGTCCTGGTCGGCGAACTCGGCACCGTCGGCGCGCTGGCGCGCGCCTGGGAGGGAGCAGAGCCGCTCCCCTCCGACGGCGGCCCCCTGCTCCACCTGCTCACCCAAGACGGAGGCTCCTGATGACCGCCACCCCGGGGAACCCCCCGACGATCGTGCTGGTCGGCCACGGCATGGTCGGCCAGCGCTTCCTGGAGGCCCTCGCCGAGCGCGGCCTGACCGGCACGCACCGCGTGGTCGTGCTGTGCGAGGAGCCGCGCCCCGCCTACGACCGCGTCCAGCTCACCTCGTACTTCTCGGGGAAGACCCCCGAGGACCTGTCGATGACCGACCTCGCCTTCCTCGACGAGCACGGCATCGAGCTGCGCGTCGGGGACCCGGCGGTGACCGTCGACCGGGAGGCGCGCAAGGTGACCGCCCGCTCCGGGCTGGTCGTCGAGTACGACGTCCTCGTCCTGGCCACCGGCTCCTACCCGTTCGTCCCGCCGGTGCCCGGCAAGGACGCCGAGGGCTGCTTCGTCTACCGCACGATCGAGGACCTCCTCGCCATCGAGGCGTACGCGAAGACCCGGGCGACGACCGGTGCCGTGGTCGGCGGCGGGCTGCTCGGCCTGGAGGCGGCCGGTGCGCTCAAGGGGCTCGGACTCACCTCGCACATCGTGGAGTTCGCGCCGCGCCTGATGCCGGTGCAGGTCGACGAGGGCGGCGGCGCGGCGCTGCTGCGCACCATCGAGGAGATGGGGCTGTCCGTCCACACGGGCGTCGGCACCCAGGAGATCGTGGTCGACGAGGCATCGGGTGCCGTCACCGGCATGAAGCTGTCCGACGGCTCCGAACTCGCCACCGACCTGGTGGTGTTCAGCGCCGGTGTCCGGCCCCGCGACCAGCTCGCCCGGGACTGCGGTCTCGCGGTCGGCGAGCGCGGCGGCATCAGCGTCGACGAGCGGTGCCGCACGGTCACCGACGAGCGCGTGTTCGCGATCGGCGAGTGCGCGCTGGCCGCCGACGGCCGGGTGTACGGGCTGGTGGCGCCCGGGTACGAGCAGGCCGAGACGGCCGCCGCCACCATCGCCGCCCAGGAGGCGTCCTTCACCGGCGCCGACCTGTCCACCAAGCTGAAGCTGCTCGGCGTGGACGTGGCCTCCTTCGGCGACGCGCACGGTGCCACCGCCGACTGCCTGGACGTCGTCTACTCCGACTCCCGCGCGGGGCTGTACAAGAAGCTGGTCGTCGGCCGCGACGGCACGCTGCTCGGCGGCATCCTGGTCGGCGACGCGGAGGCGTACGGCACCCTGCGCGCCTTCACCGGCTCGGTCCCGCCGGTCTCCCCCGAGTCGCTCGTCCTGCCCGCCGGTGCCGGGGCCCCGGCGCAGCTCGGCCCGGCCGCGCTGCCCGACGACGCGGTGATCTGCTCCTGCCACAACGTCACCAAGGGCAGCATCCGGGGCGCGGTGACGGAGCACTCCTGCACGACCGTGCCCGAGGTGAAGAAGTGCACCCGGGCCGGTACCGGCTGCGGCTCCTGCGTCAAGGTGCTCGGCCAGCTGGTCACCGCCGAGCTGGAGGCGAGCGGCGTCGAGGTCGACAAGGGGCTGTGCGGCTGCTTCGCGCAGACCCGCGAGGAGCTGTACGAGATCGTCGGCGCCCTGCGGATCACCTCCTACCGGGAGCTGCTGGACCGGCACGGCCGGGAGGGCGCGCGGGGCGGTGAGGGCTGCGAGGTGTGCAAGCCGGCGGTCGGTTCGATCATCGCCTCCCTCGCCCCGGCCATCGGCGCGAGCGGCTACGTCCTGGAGGGCGAGCAGGCCGCGCTCCAGGACACCAACGACCACTTCCTGGCCAACCTCCAGCGCAACGGCTCCTACTCCGTCGTCCCGCGCATCCCGGGCGGCGAGATCGCGCCGGAGAAGCTGATCGTCATCGGCGAGATCGCCCGGGACTTCGGGCTCTACACGAAGATCACCGGCGGTCAGCGCATCGACATGTTCGGCGCCCGCGTCGAGCAGCTGCCGCTGATCTGGGCGCGGCTGGTGGACGCCGGATTCGAGTCGGGGCACGCGTACGGGAAGTCGCTGCGCACGGTGAAGTCCTGCGTGGGGCAGACCTGGTGCCGCTACGGCGTCCAGGACTCGGTGCGCATGGCCATCGACCTGGAGCTGCGCTACCGGGGGCTCAGGTCGCCGCACAAGCTGAAGTCGGCGGTCTCCGGGTGCGCCCGCGAGTGCGCCGAGGCCCAGTCGAAGGACTTCGGCGTGATCGCCACCTCCAACGGCTGGAACCTGTACGTCGGCGGCAACGGCGGGGCCACCCCGCGCCACGCGGACCTGCTCGCGCAGGACCTCTCCGACGCCGAACTGGTCCGCCTGATCGACCGGTTCCTGATGTTCTACATCCGCACCGCCGACAAGCTGGAGCGCACCTCCACCTGGCTGGAACGCATCCCCGGCGGCCTGGACCACGTACGGGACGTCGTCGTGCACGACTCGCTCGGCATCTGCGACGAGCTGGAGTCCCTGATGCGGGCCCACGTCTCGCACTACCGGGACGAGTGGGCCGAGACGATCAACGACCCGGAGAAGCTGGCCCGGTTCGTGTCCTTCGTGAACGCCCCCGACACCCCCGACCCGGTGGTGGGCTTCGTACCCGAGCGCGACCAGATGAAGCCCGACCTGCCGCTGCTGGACATCGGCCGGCGGCCCGCCGCCGCAGACGACCTCCTGGAAGGAAGCACCCCGCGATGACCCTGGCACCCGAGACCCTCGCCCCCGACACGACCGGCCTGAAGGTCCGGCTGCGGCTGACGGACGACTGGTTCACGGCCTGCGACCTCGGCGCCCTGCTCCCGGGCCGGGGCGTGGCGGCCCTGCTGCCGGACGGCGGCCAGGTGGCCCTGTTCCGCGACCGGGACGGCGGGCTGTACGCCATCGACAACCGGGACCCGTTCACCGGCGCGGCGGTCCTCTCCCGCGGCCTGACCGGCACCCACCAGGGCCGCCCGTTCGTCGCCTCCCCGCTGCTCAAGCAGCGCTTCGACCTCACGACCGGGGAGTGCCTGGACGACGAGGCGATGCGGGTGGAGACGTACCAGGTGCGGGCCGTGAAGGCCGTGAGCGCCGTGAGCGCCGTGAACACCGTGAACACCGCCTGAGCCAGGCTTTCTTGACCGATCGTTTCAGATGAGCTTAGGCTGCGGATCGTGGCCAGGACCAAGGAGTTCGATCCGGACGCCGCGCTGCGGGCAGCCCTGGAGCTGTTCTGGCGGCGCGGCTACGAGGCGACGTCGATGGCCGACCTCGTGGAGCACCTCGGCGTCGGGCGCGCCAGCATCTACGCGACCTTCGGCAACAAGCGCGAGCTGTACCTGAAGGCGCTGGCGCGCTACGAGCAGGGGCTGCTCCCGGACCTGCTGGCGGACCTGTCCCGGCCGGGCCCGGCCCTGCCGGGCGTGCGGGCCCTGGTGCGGCGCTACGCCGCCGAGGCGAGCGCCGACGACTCGCGCCTGCACGGCTGTTTCGTCACCAACACCGCCGCCGAGCTGGCCGCGCACGACGCGGTCGCCGCCCGGCGGGTCGAGCGCAACTGGGACCAGTTGGAGACCGTGCTGCACACGGCGCTGGCCCGGGCCCGCGCCGAGGGCGACCTGCCGGCCGGGCGCGATCCGCTGGCGCTGGCCCGGATGCTGCTGGTCCTGCTCCAGGGCATGCGGGTGGTCGGCAAGGCCTCGCCGGACCCGGCCAGGATGCGGGACGCGGCGGAACAGGCGCTCGCGCTGCTCGACTGAGGAAACGGCCGCACCCCTCTCCGGAGGGGTGTCTTCACGGCAGGTGTCTTCACGGCCACATACTGAACCGATCGGTCAAGAAAAAGGGGAGATTCATGACCACCCAGCGCTTCACCGGCAGGACCGCCCTCGTCACCGGCGCGGGCTCCGGCATCGGACGGGCCGTCGCCCTCGCCCTGGCCGCCGAGGGCGCGCACGTCGTCGTCGCCGGGCGGGCGCGGGGACCGCTCGACGAGACGGCGGCCCTGATCGAGCAGGCGGGCGGCAAGGCGCTGGCCGTCACCGCGGACGTCACCCGGCGCGAGGACGTGGACGCCCTGGTGGCCGCGGCAGTAGATCACTTCGGCTCCCTCGACATGGCCGTGAACAACGCGGGCGTCTTCCGCGGCGGGGTGCCCCTCGCGGACCTGTCCGAGGAGGACTGGCACACGCAGCTCGACATCAACGTCACCGGTGTGTTCCTCGCCCTGCGCGCCGAGGTCCGGCACATGCGCACCCAGCCGGGCGGCGGCACGATCGTGAACATCGCCTCCACCTTCGGAGCGCACAAGCGCAGCCCCGGCGCCACCGCCTACGCGGCGACCAAGGCGGCCGTCTCGGCCCTCACCCGGGGCGCCGCCCTGGACCACATCGGGGACGGGGTCCGCATCAACGCCGTCAGCCCCGGCGCCACGGCGACCTCCATGTCCCTGCGGCCGGGCGAGACGGAGGCCGGGCGGGCCGAGCGGATGCGCGAGGAGACGCCGCTCGGCCGGGTCTCGGCGGTGGCGGAGGTCGCGGCGGCCGTGCTGTACCTGGCGTCCGACGACGCGGCGTCGGTGGTGGGGACCGACCTCGTGGTGGACGGCGGCCAGACGGCCTGAGCACCGGGGACTGCCCGCCCCCCTCGGTCCGCCCCGGCACCCTGCGGTCCGCCCCGGCGCCCCTCAGGCCGCCCCGGCGCCCCTCAGGGCAGCAGCGCCTCGTAGATGACGCCCGTCAGCCGTTCGGAGGCGGCCCACAGCCGCTCCCCCATCGCGTCGTCGATGGTCCAGGACGCCCGCCAGGACGGTGCGGGCGCCCCGCGCCACATCGCGAAGGACGGGCCGGTGAAGGAGTCGGAGGGGACGCCGGGCGCGGTCGCCGCGTACAGCACGGGCAGCGCGCCGGCCTCCGGGGGCTGGGCGACGACCCGGCTCCCGAGCCGCGCCAGCCGCTCGGCGAGCCGGCGCCCCTCGGCCCGGGGCCCGGCGGCGTGGAGTCCGGTCTCCGCGTACCCGGGGTGGGCGGCGACCGCGCGTACGTCCGAGGCGCCCTCCCGTGCCGCGAGCCGGCGCGCCAGCTCGTGGGTGAAGAGCAGGTTGGCGGACTTCGAGCGGGCGTACGCGGTCCAGCGTCCGTACCGCCGCACGCTGTTGAGGTCGCGCGGATCGACCCTGGCCAGCGCGTGCAGGAGGCTGGAGACGGTCACGATCCGGGCGCCGGGCGCGGCCAGCAGGGAGGGCAGCAGCAGCCCGGTGAGCGCGAAGTGCCCCAGGTGGTTGACGCCGAACTGGGTCTCGAAGCCGTCCGCCGTCGTGCCGTGCGGCAGCGCCATCACCCCGGCGTTGTTGACGAGGAGATCGACCCGCTCGTACGGCAGTCCGTAGGCGAACTCCCGGACCGAGGCCAGGTCCCCGAGGTCCAGCCTGGCCGGTTCCACGGCGGCGGCGGGCACCTCGCCCATCAGGCGCCGCACGGCCGCGCTCCCCCGCTCCTGGCTGCGGCAGGCGAGCACGACGGTCGCGCCCTTGCGCGCCAGCTCCCGGGCGATCACGTAGCCGAGGCCGCCGTTGGCCCCGGTGACGACGGCGACGCGCCCGTCCAGGTCGGGGATGTCGCCCGTGCTCCAGCCGGTCATCCGCGGCTCCTTCCCCGGTCCTGACCCGTCTCACCGTACGCGCCCGGCGCCCCTGAGCGGAGAGCTACCGTCCGGTCACGTCACGTTCTCATCACGAGTCCTTCATATCTCCACCACATCTTGGTCACCTCAATAGCTTCGTCACCTCATATCCGTCCATCCACACCGTTCCCGGGACTCTCGATGAAGCTGCTCCGCAAGCCCGCCGCCGTCACCGTCGCCGCACTCGCCCTGGCCGCCCTGCCGGCCGCCGCCGCCCAGGCCCACGACGGCACCCACCCGTTCAAGAACTGCACCGAGGCGTACGACGCCGGCTACTCCAACATCAAGGAGGGCGACAAGCACTACGGCGAGCACCTGGACCGCGACAAGGACGGCGTCGGCTGCGACAAGCCCCCGGCCGGCTTCGTGCCCGCCGACGACAAGGACACCGGCGCCAAGGACACGGACGACGCGGGCGCCGGGAGCGGGAAGGACTCCGGGAGCGAGCAGGGCGGCGGCGCCGAGGCCGCCGGGCAGCAGGGCACCGACCTGGCCGAGACCGGCGGCGACGACAGCACCCCGTACCTGGCGGCCGGCGGCGCGGTCGTCGTGCTCGCGGGCGGCGGACTGCTGCTGGCCGTGCGCCGCCGCCGGAGCGACGGCGCGGCCTGAACCGCCCCGCGCCCCGGCCCCGCGTCGCGCACCCCTGGAGCCCCGTCGGTCAGCGGCGGGGCTCCGGCGCCCTGAGACTGAACGCGGCGCTGCTCAGCCAGCGCCGTGCGGCCCGGGCCACCGGGCGCTCGACGAACCGCTGCACCACGTAGGACAGCGCGACCAGGACGGCGACGGTGACGCAGACCACCACCCACGGGTGGGCCCGGTCGCCGAAGTGGTGCATGACGTTGACGCCGATGGCGTCGTGCAGCAGGTACAGCGGGAAGGTCAGCGTGCCCGCGACGGTCAGTCCGCGCCAGCGGATGCGGCTGGTCCAGCCGAGCGCCACGGCGGCGACCAGCAGGAAGAACACCGTGATGATCAGGACCAGCCAGCCGCGCCCGGGCTGCCACACGTCCCAGTCCAGCCGGCCGCCGCCGGGCGTCAGCAGGTAGTGCAGTGCCAGCAGCCACGACATGGCGACGATGCCCCACAGCAGCGGGGTGGGGCGGTAGCGGTACATGAGGTAGAAGGCCATGCCCGCGATGAAGTAGGGCGCGGACGGCGGGTTCACCAGCAGGGTGAGCAGATGGATGTCGGCGCCGGGGGCCAGCACGGCGGCCACCGTCCACAGGCCGCAGTAGATCACCACCCGCTGGTACGTCAGGCCCTTCCACACCACGACCGCGAAGGTGAGGTAGAAGCACAGCTCGGGCCAGAGCGTCCAGTAGACGGAGTCCAGGTTCTCCACGCCCAGCGGCGTCTGGAGCATCGTCAGGTTGGCGAAGATCACGCGCGGGTGCGGCTGCCCGAACGGGTCACCGGCGAAGTAGATCACGCAGGCCGTGATCGCGATGGCCACCCAGTACATGGGGTACAGCCGGGTGACGCGGGAGATGAAGAAGTCGCGCGGGGTGCGGCCCCACGCGCTCATGCAGATGACGAACCCGCTGATCAGGAAGAAGAGTTCGACGCCGAGCCGGCCGTAGGCGAAGTAGCTCTGGGCCTCGGGGAAGACGCTGTCGACGGGGCGGCCCCACATGGTCCGCATCGTGGAGGGCACCTGACCGACGAAGTGGAAGAAGACCACGGACAGGGCCGCCAGGAACCGCAGTCCGTCCAGGGCGGCGAGCCGGTTGCGGGCCACGGGGGGCCCGGCCTCGGGGACTCTCTCCTCCGCGCCGGTCCGGGGGCTGGGCACCTTGCCCGCCGCCTGGTCCGCGCTCCCGTCCCGGTGGGCCGTACCGGCCGGTTCCCTGTGATCCGTCTGGGTCATCCAACCACCGTTCCGGGTGTCGGCCGCTGTCCGCTGCCAGGGCCCTGGGAGTCTGCTGACAGCTTGCTGCTGCTCAGCAGACAGGAATTCACACCGTTGCACGTGTCACAAAAGGCGGCACCCCCGCACGGGTGCCGCCTTTTCTGGTGGACCGGAGCCGCCGCCGATCGGTGAGGGTGGTCGGGTGACAGACGGCGGCTCCGGGGCCTTTGACCCCTTTCCGGGGTTACTTTGCCCCCTATCCGGGATTACCGGTGGTCGCTGCCCTTCGACCGCGACGCCGCCCGGCCGGCCTCCAGGCGGGCCACCGGGATCCGGAACGGGGAGCAGGAGACGTAGTCCAGACCGACCTCGTGGAAGAAGTGGACCGACTCCGGGTCGCCGCCGTGCTCGCCGCAGACGCCGAGCTTCAGGTCGGGACGCGTGGCGCGGCCGGCCTTCGCGGCGGCGGCGACCAGGGAGCCGACACCGTCCTTGTCGATGGTCTCGAACGGGGAGACGCCGAAGATGCCCTTCTCCAGGTAGGCCGTGAAGAAGCTGGCCTCGACGTCGTCGCGGCTGAAGCCCCACACGGTCTGGGTCAGGTCGTTGGTGCCGAAGGAGAAGAACTCCGCGGCCTCGGCGATCTGCCCGGCGGTCAGCGCGGCGCGCGGCAGCTCGATCATCGTGCCGATCGACAGCTTGAGCTTCGCGCCGGTGGCGGCCTCGACCTCGGCGATGACCTGGTCGGCCTCCTCGCGGACGATCTCCAGCTCCTGGACGGTGCCGACCAGCGGGATCATGATCTCGGCGCGCGGGTCGCCCTTGGCCGCCTTGCGCTCGGCCGCGGCCTCGGCGATGGCGCGGACCTGCATGGTGAACAGGCCGGGGATGGCCAGGCCGAGGCGGACGCCGCGCAGGCCCAGCATCGGGTTCTGCTCGTGCAGCCGGTGCACGGCCTGGAGCAGGCGCAGCTCGTTCTCGTGCGGCTCCTGGCGGGACTCCGCGAGCGCCACGCGCACCGACAGCTCGGTGATGTCGGGCAGGAACTCGTGCAGCGGCGGGTCCAGGAGGCGGACGGTGACCGGGAGGCCGTCCATCGACTCGAAGAGCTGGACGAAGTCCTGCTTCTGGAGCGGCAGCAGCTCCTTCAGGGACTCCTCGCGCTCGGTCTCGGTGTCGGCGAGGATCAGCCGCTCGACCAGCTCGCGGCGGTCGCCGAGGAACATGTGCTCGGTGCGGCACAGGCCGATGCCCTGGGCGCCGAAGCGGCGGGCGCGCAGCGCGTCCTCGGCGTTGTCGGCGTTGGCCCGCACCCGCAGCCGGCGCTTGCGGTCGGCGAAGGCCATGATCCGGTGCACGGCCTCGACCAGCTCGTCGGCGTCCTCGGCGCCCGCGTGCATGCGGCCCTCGAAGTACTCGACGACCGGGGAGGGCACGACCGGCACCTCGCCGAGGTAGACCTTGCCGGAGGAGCCGTCGATGGAGATCACGTCGCCCTCCTCGACGACGTGCCCGCCGGGCACCGTCATCCGGCGGCGCTTGGTGTCGACCTCCAGCTCCTCGGCGCCGCAGACACAGGTCTTGCCCATGCCGCGCGCGACCACGGCCGCGTGGGAGGTCTTGCCGCCGCGCGAGGTCAGGATGCCCTCGGCGGCGATCATGCCGTCCAGGTCGTCGGGGTTGGTCTCGCGGCGGACCAGGATGACCTTCTCGCCGGAGCGGGACCACTTGACGGCGGTGTACGAGTCGAAGACGGCCTTGCCGACCGCCGCGCCCGGCGAGGCGGCGATGCCCCGGCCGACCTTCTCGACCTTCGCCTCGTCGTCGAAGCGGGGGAACATCAGCTGGGCGAGCTGGGCGCCGTTGACCCGCTGGAGGGCCTCGGCCTCGTCGATCAGGCCCTGGTCGACGAGCTGGGTGGCGATGCGGAAGGCGGCGCCCGCCGTGCGCTTGCCGACGCGGGTCTGGAGCATCCACAGCTGGCCGCGCTCGATGGTGAACTCGATGTCGCACAGGTCCAGGTAGTGGTTCTCCAGCGTCTCCATGATCTGCATCAGCTGGTCGTACGACTTCTTGTCGATCTGCTCCAGCTCCGCCAGCGCGACGGTGTTGCGGATGCCCGCGACGACGTCCTCGCCCTGGGCGTTCTGGAGGTAGTCGCCGTAGACGCCCTGGTGGCCGGAGGCGGGGTCGCGGGTGAAGGCGACGCCCGTGCCCGAGTCGGGGCCCAGGTTGCCGAAGACCATCGAGCAGACGTTGACCGCCGTGCCGAGGTCGTGCGGGATGCGCTCCTGACGGCGGTAGAGCTTGGCGCGCTCGCCGTTCCAGGACTCGAAGACCGCCTTGATGGCGAGGTCCATCTGCTCGCGCGGATCCTGCGGGAAGTCCCGGCCGGCCTCGGTCTTGACGATCTTCTTGAACTTGGTGACGAGCTTCTTGAGGTCGGCGGCCTCCAGCTCGGTGTCGACCGCGACCTTCTTGGCCGTCTTCGCCGCCTCCAGCGCCTCCTCGAAGAGGTCGCCGTCGACGCCGAGGACGGTCTTGCCGAACATCTGGATCAGGCGGCGGTAGGAGTCCCACGCGAAGCGGTCGTCGCCGGCCTGCTTGGCCAGTCCCTGCACGGACTTGTCGGAGAGGCCGATGTTGAGGACGGTGTCCATCATGCCGGGCATGGAGAACTTGGCCCCGGAGCGGACCGACACGAGGAGCGGGTCGTCGGCCTGGCCGAGCTTCTTGCCCATCTTCGCTTCGAGGGCGTCGAGGTGCGCACTCACCTCGTCGCGCAGTGCCGCCGGTTCCTCGCCGCTGTCGAGGTAGGTCTTGCAGGCCTCGGTGGTGATGGTGAAGCCGGGAGGGACCGGGAGACCCAGGTTGGTCATCTCGGCGAGGTTGGCGCCCTTGCCGCCGAGGAGGTCCTTGAGGTCCTTGTTGCCCTCGGTGAAGTCGTAAACGAACTTCGCTGCGTTCGCTACCTGGGGATCTTTGTTTTCCGACACGGGTCTCGACTCCTCGAGGACGCGGTGGCTGCCCTGACGGCGAGGAATGTACCCAGATCAAAGGCCTGTGGGTACGTCCACGTGTGCGTCATGCGCCTGTAACCACCCGTCCGCCAGCGGATCGAAAGTCAAGGCTTGGCAAGCGACCGACCGCTTGTGTTTTCACTTCTTGAACGCATGAACTCTCGTATGCCGAACTCTCCGCTCACCTGAGCGCCATTATCTACGTTTGAGTTCGCTCGATGAACGATCAACGCATGGCACTCAGTGCCACACCTTGGAGAAGTGGAGTCGTCCAAGATCCGCTCATCTGAGCACCACCCCTATCAGAGGTGGCGAGAATCACGCTCCCACAGACCGCCGGATTTCACCATGCGGACCGTGAACGGACCGCCGGTGCCGGACGTACGAGAGTGCGGCGGGTCCCGGCCCCCTCGCCGGGGCCCGCCGTCCACCGGGTTTCGCACGGAAGGACCTTCGGGTGCCCGTCATCACGCCTTTCCGCCGGCCGCCGCAGACAGCCGACGACGACCCCGACACCCCTGGCGCACCCGGACCCGCCCCGCTGAAGGCCCGCACGGCCCTCAAGGCCCTCAAGGCCCTTGGAGCCCTTGGAGCCCGCCTCGCCCGCTGGCGCGCGTGGCGCTCCCAGCACCCGCGTGCCGCCGTCGTGGTCCGCCGGGTCACCACGGCTCTTTCGGCCATTCTGGTGCTCGGGGCGCTGCTGCTGCCGAACACGCCGGCGGCCCTGGAGCCCAACCGCTTCGCACGGATCCCGGTGGAGGCGGTCGTCGCGGCGGTGCTGCTGCTCTGCCTGCCCCGGGTGCCGCGCCTGGTGGCGGCCGCGCTGTTCGGGACCGTCCTGGGCGCGCTGACCGTGCTGAACCTGCTCGACATGGGCTTCACCGAGTACCTGGGCCGGAACTTCAACCTCGTCCTGGACTGGGGCCTGCTGGACGACGCCCAGTCCTTCGTGGCGGACTCGATGGGCGGGGCGACGGCGGCCTGGGCCGCGGTGGGCGCCGTCGTGCTGGCCGGCTCGCTGCTGGTGCTCACGGCGCTGGCGGCGGTCCGGCTCGGTGAACTGCTCGCCGCGCACCGGGAGCGGGCGGCCCGGGGCGCGCTGATGACGGCCACCGTGTGGATGACCTGCGCCTCACTGGGCCTGCAGACCTTCGGCGTGCCGGTGGCCACCACCAGTGCCTCCCGGGCGATGGAGGCACAGGCGCACCGGGTCGTGGACACGCTGCGGGACGAGGCGGCCTTCGCGAAGGAGGCGAAGGCGGACCGCTTCGGCGCCACACCCGGCGCCGAGCTGGTGCCGGACCTGCGCGGCAAGGACATGGTCTTCACGTTCATCGAGAGCTACGGCCGCAGCGCGATCGAGGACCCGGTGATGGCACCGGGTGTCGACCGGACCCTGGACACGAGCACCGAGGCGCTGGCGAAGGCGGGCTTCCACGCCCGCAGCGGCTGGCTGACCTCGGCGACGTACGGCGGCAGCAGCTGGCTCGGCCACTCGACCTTCCTGTCCGGCCTGTGGGTGGACAACCAGCAGCGCTACCGCACCGTCACCGCCGGCGACCACCTCACGCTCACCAAGGCCTTCCAGAAGACCGGCGGCTGGGACACGGTCGGGATCATGCCGGGGGTGCAGAAGGCCTGGCCGGAGGCGGACTGGCACGGGCTGGACAAGGTCTACGACGCCTTCGACATGGGCTACCGGGGGCCGAAGTTCAGCTGGTCGACGATGCCGGACCAGTACGCGCTGGAGGCGTTCCAGCGCCTGGAGCACGGCAGGAAGCGCGACCGGCCGCTGATGGCGGAGGTCATCCTCACCTCCAGCCACCAGCCCTGGGCGCCGATCCCGCGGATGGTCGGCTGGGACGAGGTCGGCGACGGGTCGGTGTACGACGGCATCGAGGCGGCGGGCGTGCGGGCGCCCGACATCATCACCGACTCCGCCCGCTCGAAGGAGGAGTACGGCAAGTCGATCCAGTACTCGGTCACCAGCCTCACCCAGTGGCTGGAGCGCTACGGCACCGACGACACCGTCCTCGTCTTCCTCGGCGACCACCAGCCGCTCGCCCGCGTCAGCGGGAACAAGGCCAGCCGGGACGTCCCGGTGTCGATCGTCGCCAGGGACCCGAAGGTGCTCGACGCGATCGACGGCTGGGACTGGACGGAGGGGCTGAAGCCGGCCCAGGACGCCCCGGTGTGGAAGATGAGTTCCTTCCGCGACCGCTTCCTGACCGCGTACGGCTCGACTCCGCATCCCACCGGTGCAGGGGGCTGATCAGCCGCCGGAGGTGTCCAGCTCCGCGTCCGCGCCGATGCCCGCGCAGTCGTACGGGTCCTTGAGCCAGCCGTCGGGCAGGACCACCCGGTTGTTGCCGGAGGTGCGGCCGCGGGGGCCGTCGGCGCCGGTGGGCCAGGGCTGGTCGAGGTCGAGTTCGTCCAGCCCGGCGCGCAGGGCCTGGAGGGAGGAGGTGATCGCGAGCCGCTTGCGCATCTCGGAGCCGACGGCGAAGCCCTTGAGGTACCAGGCGACGTGCTTGCGGAAGTCGATGACACCGCGTGCCTCGCCCGCCCGTCGCCCACCACCACCCTCAACGGTGGCCCTTCGGGCCGTCCCTCCATTTTCGATCCACTCCCCGAGCAAGGTCGCGTGCCGGACCATCACGTCGGCGACCTCGCGCAGGGTGGGCCGTACGAACGCGTCGGTGCGGCCCTCGAAGGCGGCGACCAGGTCGGCGAAGAGCCACGGCCGTCCGAGGCAGCCGCGTCCGACGACGACGCCGTCGCAGCCGGTCTCGCGGACCATGCGCAGCGCGTCCTCGGCGGACCAGATGTCGCCGTTGCCCAGCACCGGGATCTCCGGGACGTGCTCCTTGAGGCGGGCGATGGCGTCCCAGTCGGCGGTGCCGCCGTAGTGCTGGGCGGTGGTGCGGCCGTGCAGGGCGATGGCGGTGACGCCCTCCTCGACGGCGATCCGGCCGGCGTCGAGGTAGGTGAGGTGGTCGTCGTCGAGGCCCTTGCGCATCTTCATCGTGACGGGCAGGTCACCGGCGCCGGTGACGGCCTCGCGGACGATGGCCCGCAGCAGGTGCCGCTTGTACGGCAGCGCCGAGCCGCCGCCCTTGCGGGTCACCTTGGGCACCGGGCAGCCGAAGTTCAGGTCGATGTGGTCGGCCAGGTCCTCCTCCGCGATCATGCGGACGGCCTTGCCGACGGTCACCGGGTCGACGCCGTACAGCTGGATCGAGCGCGGGGTCTCCGTCGCGTCGAAGTGAATCAGCTGCATGGTCTTCTCGTTGCGCTCGACCAGCGCCCGGGTGGTGATCATCTCGCTCACGAACAGGCCCTTGCCCCCGCTGAACTCACGGCACAGCGTGCGGAACGGCGCGTTGGTGATCCCGGCCATCGGCGCCAGCACCACCGGCGGGGCGACGGTGTGCGGGCCGATCGGCAGGGGTGCGGCGGCGGTGCCGGGGGCGGGCGTGGTGAGCGTGGACATTCCCCCATTGTCACGCACGCGGGGCGGTGCCCGTCGCGCCCTGTGGACGAAGACCCGTGCGCCCTGTGGACGAAGACCCGTGCGCCCTGTGGACGAAGACCCGTGCACCAGTCATTAGTTAGACGCACTATCGAAGTAGGCGTAGGCTGGAGTTCATGCCCGAGCTCACCCATCGCCGCCGCATGCTCGTGCTCGCCATCTGCTGCATGAGTCTGCTGATCGTGAGTATCGACAACACGATCCTCAACGTCGCCCTCCCCTCCATGCAGCGCGACCTGCACGCGAGCACCTCGGGCCTGCAGTGGGCCATCGACGCGTACACCCTGGTGCTGGCCGCGCTGCTGATGCTGTCCGGCTCCACCGCCGACCGGATCGGCCGCAAGCGGGTCTTCATGACCGGCCTGGTGATCTTCACTCTCGGCTCGCTGCTGTGCTCGCTGGCCCCCGACCTGTCCTCGCTGATCGTCTTCCGGATGATGCAGGCGGTGGGCGGTTCGATGCTCAACCCGGTCGCGATGTCGATCATCACCAACACCTTCACCGACCCGCGCGAGCGCGCCCGCGCGATCGGCGTCTGGGGCGCGGTGGTCGGCATCTCCATGGCCGCCGGTCCCCTGGTGGGCGGGGTGCTGGTGGAGTCGGTCGGCTGGCGCTCGATCTTCTGGGTCAACCTGCCGGTGGGCCTGGCCGCCCTGCTGCTCACCCTCCGCTTCGTCCCCGAGTCCCGCGCGCCGAAGGCCCGGCGCCCCGACCCGCTGGGCCAGCTGATGGTGATCGTGCTGTTCGGTTCCCTGACGTACGCGATCATCGAGGCGCCGAACTCCGGGTTCACGCACGTGCTGCCCTTCGCCGTCCTGGCGCTCGCCGCGCTGACCGGTCTGCTCGTGCACGAGCCGCGCCGCACCGATCCCCTCATCGAGCTGCGCTTCTTCCGGTCGGCGCCGTTCAGCGGGGCCACCGTCATAGCGATCAGCGCCTTCGCCGCGCTGGGCGGCTTCCTGTTCCTGTCCACGCTGTATCTCCAGAACGTGCGCGGACTGAGCGCCCTGGAGGCCGGCCTGTGGATGCTGCCGATGGCCGTGCCGACCTTCCTGTGCGCCCCGCTCGCCGGCCGGCTGGTCGGCAGCCGGGGACCGCGCCTGCCCCTGCTGATCGCGGGCGGGGCGCTGACCGTGAGCGGGACCCTCTTCGCCGCCTTCGAGGCCGAGACGTCCGACCTCACCCTCTTCCTCGGCTACGTCCTGTTCGGCATCGGCTTCGGCTTCGTCAACGCGCCCATCACCAACACCGCGGTCTCCGGCATGCCCCGGGCCCAGGCCGGGGTCGCCGCGGCCGTCGCCTCCACCAGCCGCCAGCTGGGCCAGACCCTCGGCGTGGCGGTGGTCGGCGCGGTGCTGGCGGCGGGCGTGAGCGGCTCGTCGTACGGCGACACATTCGTCTCCGCCGCCCGCCCCGGCTGGTGGATCCTGGCCGCCTGCGGCCTCGCGGTCCTCGTCCTCGGCGCCGTCACGAGCGGCCGCTGGGCCCACCGCACGGCGGAGCGTACGGCCGAGCACCTGGAGTCGCCGGAGGTGCGGGAGGCGGCGCGGGCGGGGACGTGACGCCGTAATCCACTGGAGACCGGTGGAACCCGCGCACTACCGTGCGACACCGGTCCGTCGGCGCCCGGCCGACGGCGACACGGTCCCGGGCCGAACCGCGGCCTGGAAAGGGGCGGTTGCATGGCGGACGCGGCAGACTTCTACACCGGCATCGTGGCGGAGTCCTACGGTCCGCTGAAATCGTTCTCCCCCGATCCGGAGCCGTACGCCGACTTCGTCCGGGAGTGCGGCGGGCCCGCGCTGGAGCTGGGCTGCGGGGACGGCGACCCGCTGCTCGCCCTGCGCCGGCAGGGGCTGGACGTGGAGGGCGTCGACTCCTCCGCCGACATGCTGGAACGCTGCCGCGAGCGGGCGGCCCGCGAGGGCCTCACCGTCACCGTCCACCACCAGCGCATGGAGGAACTCCGCCTGGACCGCCGGTTCCGTGCGGTCTTCCTGGCCGGGCCGACCTTCAACCTGCTGCCGGACGACGCCACCGCCGAGGCGGCTCTGCGCCGGGTCCGCGCGCACCTGACGGACGACGGCACCGCCCTGATCCCGCTGCACATCCCGGCCCCCACCCCCGCGGAACACCTTGGGGCGGTCCGCACGGCCCCCGCCGCCGACGGCGCCGAGCTGCGTTTCTCGATGGTGTCCGAGGAACGCGACGAGGACGCCCGCACCCAGACCGCCGTACTGCGCTACGAACGCCGGCTGGGCGGGGAGAGCACCGTCGTGGAGCGTGCCTGGGCGCTGCACTGGTACCGCAGGTCCGACTTCGAGCGGCTCGCCGCGGCGGCCGGGCTGGCCCCCGTCCCGGACACCGACGCCGACGGCGACGGCGACGGCGACGGCGAGGACACCGGCCTCCTGACGTTCCGGCTGCGCGTCGCCGGTGCCGCGACGGGCTGAGGCCCCGCCTCACCGCACCGCCCGCGGCAGCCGTTCCGCCGCCCTCGGCCAGTACTTGACGATCGCGTCCTCCACGCCCGGCAGCGCCCGCTGCCCCGCCAGTGCCAGCGCGATGGCCGCGGCCACGCCCGTCCACGCGACCGGGCCGAGCGGGGTGCAGCCGAAGAGGCGGCTGGCGCCCGGGGTCTGGACTAGGGCGACCAGGGCGGCGGCGGAGCCGAGGGAGGTGACCTGGACCAGGCGGCTGTCGCGGCGGTCGGCGAGGGTCTGGGCGAGCTGCGTGCCGACGACCGCGCACAGCGCCATGGTCGTCGAGCGGCGCCGGGTGCCCGGCGTGAAGCGGCCCAGCAGCCAGGCCGCGGTCGCGCCGAGCGCCGTGGTCAAGGCCCGGTGCCGGATCTGCCGGAGCAGGGGCTCGCCCAGCACCGCCGTGCCGAGCGGCGCGCCCGCGTCGGCGGCCTCCTGCTCCGGATCGCCCGTCTTGGTCACCGCGACCGCCATCGCGGGGAACAGGTCGGTGAAGAGGTTGACCAGCAGCATCTGGCGGGTGGACAGCGGGGCGGCGCCGCCCAGCACCGTGCCGAGGATGCCGAAGCCGACCTCGCCCGCGTTGCCGCCGATCAGGATGGCGATGGCGTCGGCGACGCTGTGCCACAGGGCACGCCCCTCCCGTACCGCCTCCACCAGCACGAGCAGGTCGTCGCCCGTGACCACCAGGTCGGCGGCGTTGCGGGCGGCGGCCGAGCCGCGGGCGCTGATGCCGACGCCGATGTCGGCGGCCCGGATCGCGGCGGCGTCGTTCGCCCCGTCGCCGACCATGCCGACGACCCGCCCGGCGTCCCGCAGCGACTCGACGACCTGGAGCTTCTGCTCGGGTGCCACCCGGGCCACGACGTCCGCGTCGCGCAGCATCCGGGAGCGGGCGGTGCGGTCGGCGGCGGCCAGTTCGTCGCCGGTGACCACGACCGCGTCCTCGGGCCAGCCCAGGTCGACGGCGATGGCGTGGGCGGTCTGCGGATGGTCGCCGGTCAGCACCACGGGCCGTACGCCCGCCTCGCGCAGCCCGCGCACCAGCGCCGGGGAGGTCTCGCGGGCCACGTCGGCCAGCGCGAGCAGTCCGGTGAACTCCAGCTTCGAGGGCTGCTGTTCGAGGACGTCGGCCGCCTTCTCGCCCTTGGCCAGGGTCCGCCGCGCCACCGCGATGATGCGCAGTCCGTCTCCCGCCAGCCGCTGCGCCACCTCCAGGGCGTGCCCCGGCAGGTCGGCGCAGGCGGGCAGCACCGTCTCCGGGGCGCCCTTGACCACCAGCACGGCGGGGCCGCCGGAACGGCCGGAACCGCTGGAACCGCCCTCGCGTCCGACGGCGGCGGCGTAGCCGCGGGAGGTCTCGAAGGGCAGGCCCTCCTCCTGCGTCCAGTCGGGGTCGTCCCCGGCCGCGTCCAGGACGGCCTCGTCGGTGGCGTGCGTGGGCCGGGCACCGTCGCCGTCCAGCCGCGGGCAGGCGCGCGCGGCGGTCCGTACGGTCTCGGCGGTCTCCGGGTCGCCCGCCCGGCGGACCGTGCCGTCGGCGCCCGCGATCCGGGACAGCCGCAGCCTGTTCTCGGTGAGGGTGCCCGTCTTGTCGAAGCAGACGGTGTCCATCCGGCCGAGCGCCTCCAGCGTGCGCGGGGTGCGCACCAGGACGCCCCGGCGGCTCAGCCGGCGGGCCGCGGCGAGCTGGGCCACGGTCGCCACCAGCGGCAGTCCCTCGGGCACCGCGGCCACCGCCACCGACACGCCACCGGCGACGGCCTGCCGGATCGGCGCCCCGCGCAGCAGCGACAGCCCGGTCACCGCGGCGCCGCCCGCCAGGGTGAGCGGCAGCGCCTTGCGGGTCAGCTCCTGGAGCCGCGCCTGCACTCCGGCCGCGGACGGCGTACGGGCCGCCAGCGCGACCGCGCGCGCCGCCTCGGTGTGGTCGCCGGTGTCGACGACGACGGCGCGGGCCCGCCCGGCCACCACGGTCGTGCCCTCGAAGACCATGCAGTACCGCTCCGCCACGGGGGCGCGGGGCGCCGGGTCCACGCGCTTGTCCACCGGCAGCGACTCACCGGTCAGCGCGGACTCGTCCACCTCCAGACCGTCCTCCCACAGCAGCCGCGCGTCGGCGGGCACCACGTCGTCCGCCTTCAGCTCGATCACCTGGCCCGGGTGCAGCTTGGCCGCGTCCATGATCCGCGGCTCGCCTTCCATGGCGAACTCCGCGCCGTTCGGGCCGAGTTGCTCCTCGGCAACCCGGGCCTTCTGCTTCTGCTCCGCCAGCAGCCCGGACAGCGCCCGCTCGGCGCGCAGCCGCTGGAAGCCGCCGACCAGCGCGTTCAGGTCGAGGGCACCGACCACGAGCAACGCGTCCACGACCGACCCGAGGATGGCGGAGGCGGCCGAGCCGACCGCCAGCACCGGAGTGAGCGGATCGTCCAGCTCCCCGCGTACGGCCCGGGCCAGCTGCCACGACCAGCGGACCGGAGCCAGCACGGGCACCCGCCCCGCCCGGTCGGCGGCCGCCCGCAGCCCGGCCGTGGCCTGTTCCACGGCGGTCGGCTCGGGTTCGCGCTCCCGCTCCAGCCGGTCCCGTACGTCCTGCGGGTCCAGCGCGTGCCAGGCGACCCGGGCCCGGGGGTGCGGGGCGCGGGCCGTCGCCACGCCGATCGCCGCCCTGGTGCCGGACAGCAGGGCCAGCGCCGCGCTCGCGTCGACCGGCGCGTGCCGCATCCCCAGCAGCGACGACACGCCGCCCCGGCTCCTGCCGCGCGCCTCGCCGACCGCGACCAGCAGACCGGACAGCGCGGCCCCGGACCGGGCCAGCGTCTGCGACCGGCGCCCGACCGCACGCGCGACCGGCACCGCCCGCAGCACCCGCCACACGTCGGCGAGCCCCTGCGGCGCGAGCACGTCCGCGCCCCACGCCACCGGGCAGTCCCCGTCGGCCAGCGCGACCGCCACGTCCCCGGCGAGCAGCCCGGCCGACACGGACCCGTCGTCGCCGGGCAGCGGCCGTACGACGGTGACGACGCCGCCCTCGGCGCGCAGTCCGGCCACGACGTCCGCGAGCGGGAGCCCGGCGCCGACGACCTGGTCGGCGAGTCCGGTGAAGTCGGCCAGGGCCGGGTCCTCGACCATGACCACGCGCAGTCCCGCGCGCCGCGCCGCGTCCAGCACGTCCTCGGTCCACGGGTCCGCGCCCGCGTCCGGCACCCGCAGCGCGCTGGGGTGCAGTACGACCGTGCGGGCCATCTCCAGCTGCCGCAGCCGCCCGGGATCGCGCACCAGCACGCCCGTGCGGGACAGCGCGGCGCTCAGTACGGCGTGGAAGGCGGCGGGCCCGTAACGGGCGGCCTTGGGCGAACCGGCGAGCACCGCCTCCGCCGCCTCGGCCAGGTCGTGCTTGACCAGCAGGGTCGCGGCGGCGCCCGCCACGCTGCCCGCCGAGGCGTGGGCGGCGTAGTCCTGGGCCGGGGAGGTGCGCGGCGGCGGACGCAGGGCGGGGGCGGCGGGCAGGCTGTCGCGGCCGGGGACGCACAACCGGTCGTGCACGACCTCGAAGGCGGCACCCCGCGCCACCGCCTCCGTCAGCTGGCACACGCGCAGCGCCCCGTCGAGCACCAGCGAGGTGGGGCTCTGCCCGGCGCCGTGGACGGCGGCGTTGGCGGCGGCCAGCGCCACGTCCATGCGGTGGTCGCCGAGCCGCTCGCGCAGCCAGGCGCGGAAGGCCGGGTTCTCGCGCAGCAGCGTCGCGACGGCGGTGACCAGGCGGGGCGAGGGCGGCAGCCGCAGCCGCGCTCCGGTCACGGCGGCGGCGATGCCCAGCGCGTCGGCGCCGAGCGCGGCCGCCGCGACGCGCACCGGGGCGGGGTCGCCGGGGTGGTCCGTCTCGTCCACCAGATCGTCGCCCACGAGATCGTCGCCCACCAGGCCGTCGTCGACCCGTTTGGCAGGGTCGGTGAGGCCGGTCCGGTCCGCCTGGTCCACCCGGGTGAGTCCGTGGCGTTCGGCGAGTTCGGTGGCGTGGTCCATGACGCGGTCGGTGAGCGTGTCCTCGGTCGCGGTCACCACCAGTCTGGCGAGACCGGTGTCCCAGTAGGCGGACAGCACGTCCGGGTGCTCGGCCAGTGCCGCCGCCACCCGCCGTCCCACCCGCTCCGTACCGCCCGCCCGGCGCACCTCGTCCCTCGCGACCGGCCGCAGCGCGAGGTGCGCCCGGGGCCCGGCCCGCCAGTCCCGCGATCCCCCGGGCAGCGCGGCGCGGGCCACCCGTGCCGCCCGCGCCGCGAAGTCGGCGCCGCGCACACCGGCCCGCGCGGTGCCTGTCTC